>SLRB01000355.1 GCA_007131165.1 Bacteroidales bacterium
AAACACAGCACCGGTTAACGGGAGTACGGATGAACATTTTTTTTATCGTTTATGCGATCATAATTATGCTTATCGTGCCCGAATTCCCGGCATATAACCAGGTGTTAAGCGGTAACATCCATGTCGACCAGTTCGGCTACCTTGTTGACGCCCACAAGGTTGCAGTTATAGGCGACCCGGTCGAAGGGTTCAACGCATCCGATTCGTTTACTCCTGCTAATAATTATGAGGTCAGAAGAAAGAGTGACAACGAAACTGTATTTGCAGGAAGCATTACGATATGGGGCCAGGGCAATGTACACCAACAGTCGGGCGACAGGGTCTGGTGGTTCGACTTCTCCGAATTTGCAACACCAGGAACGTATTACGTATATGACCCTGATAACAACAAAAGATCGGCCTTTTTTGAGATTGGCACAGAGGTTTACAATACTGTTCTCAGGCACGCATTGAGAACCTTCTATTACCAGAGGTGCGGCGTACCAAAAAAGGAGTCTTTTGCCGGCTGGCAATGGAAAGATGAGTCAGCATGTCATGTTCATGGTAAACAGGATTTAAACTGCCTGCCTGTATGGGACAAAAACAACCAGTCCCTTGCTATGGACCTTTCGGGCGGATGGCACGACGCAGGCGACTACAACAAATATGTAAATTTCACCAGGTCGGTTATGCATGAGCTTTTGTCGGCTTACAGAAATAACCCCGGAGTATTTTTCGATAACAATAATATTCCCGAAAGCGGGAATGGTATACCTGATATCATAGATGAAATTATCTGGGAACTGGACTGGCTCAAAAAAATGCAGATGGACGACGGCACAGTGCTTATGAAGGTTTCTGTCGATGCGCATCAGAGCGGGAGCCCGCCCTCATCGGATAAAGCTTCAAGATATTATGCCCCGGCAGCTGCATCTGCTGCCCGTGTTCTTTCAGGGATCTTTGCACATGCATATATAGTCCTCAGAGAATTTGACGAACTAAAGGATTATGCCGATGACCTGCTTGAAAGGGCATTGTTGTCATGGGAGTGGCTTGAGGAAAACCCCGGAATATCGGCATATAATAACTCCGGCTTCCAGTCCGCCAACCCCGAAATGGACGAATATAACCAGCTTGCGACACAGGCCGGTTCTGCAGTCTACCTTTTCGCTGCAACAGGCGAGGACAGGTTCAGGGATCATTTCAACAATTTTTACAAGTCGTTTAATTTTTACAAATGGGGCTACTGGTATCCCTTTGAAGCCGGACATCAGGATGCAGCACTTTTTTACACATCACTCCCTAATGCAACTGACAGTGTTGTTAACCATATAAGAGATAACTGCATCAGGTCAATACGTGATCATTCCGAAAACCTTGGGGCCGTAAGAAACCATACAGACGCTTACAGGGCCTTCCTGAAGGACGACGATTATGTATGGAGCAGCAATTCAGTAAAGGCCAGGAAGGGTATGATGTTTTACAATATGGTCATCTACAATATGGATCCTGACAATCACGACCTGTACCTGCAGGCCGCCAGAGATTATCTCCATTATCTTCATGGCGTTAACCCGCTTGGTATGGTATATCTTACCAATATGAACAGGTACGGTACGGAAAGGTCAGCCAATGAGATGTATCATCTGTGGTTCGGCGATAATACAATATGGGACAACGCCATGCATTCGCCACGGGGACCGGCACCCGGTTTCCTGACCGGCGGACCGAACAAACACTTTCAGCCGGCCGCACAGTACAGCGGTCCCCGCCTTGCTCCTCCACTGGACCAACCCCCTCAAAAGGCATACAGGGACTGGAACACATCATGGCCTGAAAACTCATGGGAAATAACCGAACCTGCCATTTACTATCAAAGTGCCTACATACGCCTTCTGGCAAACTTTGCAGGCACTGATCCACATGTTCACACAATTGATGCAGAACCCCGGCGCAGTTTCAATATTTATCCCAATCCTGCGAGAGACCGGTTGTATGTTGAACTTACAGGCACAGAAACAAGTTGCCGTATAAACCTGGTTGACATCACCGGCAGAATTATACTTAAAGAAATAAAATACCGGGAAGCTGACCGTATTATTACCATTGATACCTCATCTGTAATGCCCGGAATATATATCCTGCAGGTTATATCCGGCCTTGAAAACCATTCGGTCAGGGTAATCATTGGTAATTAAAACTGATAAATAATGCAGGGTTTTAAAAAAAAGTTTGTTTACCTGTTTGGGTGATCGAAATATTTTTATATGTTTGTTTCGTCAAAACTGATTTTAATGAAGAATATGGTCCATACATGCCTGTGGCGCTGGTGGTGGTTCAACACAACCAACAGATGCAGCATGCCTGGTGCGGACCAGTGATCATAAGACCTTAGTATTATCCCCCGGGGGCATGTTGTAAACAACATGCCCCTTTTTTATTAACCTGTAAATAATTAAAGCAATGGACAAAAGTTACAAAATTTTCCTTAGCGAGAAGGATATGCCCAGGCAATGGTACAACCTTGCCGCAGACCTTCCCGGGCAAATGAACCCGCCGCTGGGGCCAGACGGAAACCCGGTAACACCCGACATGCTTGCACCTGTATTTCCGATGAACCTTGTTGAACAGGAGGTCAGCACAGAAAGATGGATCGACATACCCGAAGGTATACTGGAACTGCTCTTCCGCTGGAGACCCTCTCCCCTTGTACGCGCCCGGTTCCTTGAGAAAGCACTCAACACACCGGCCCGCATATATTACAAGAATGAAAGCATTTCACCCGCTGGCAGCCATAAACCGAATACCGCAGTAGCCCAGGCATGGTACAACAAACAGTTCGGTATAAAAAAGCTGGTCACAGAAACAGGTGCTGGCCAGTGGGGCAGTGCACTTGCTTTTGCCTGTTCTTTACTGGGACTGGAATGTAAGGTTTATATGGTCAGGATCAGCTTTGACCAGAAACCATTCAGAAAGCTTATGATGAAGGCGTGGGGAGCCAACTGCATAGCAAGTCCGAGTCAGGAAACAAAATCGGGCCGTGATATTCTTGCCGAAAATCCGGATACACCTGGCAGCCTGGGCATAGCAATAAGCGAGGCTGTTGAAGAAGCGGTTACCGATACCTCGGGTGAAACCAGGTACTCCCTTGGGAGCGTATTGAACCATGTGATGCTGCACCAGACAATTATCGGGCTCGAAGCAAAGAAGCAACTGGAGCTGGCAAACGAGAAGAAAGTTGATGTCGTTATTGGTTGTGCCGGGGGAGGCAGCAATTTTGCAGGTATCTCCTTCCCCTATGTATACGACAAGATCAACGGTGCAGAGATAGATATAATACCAGTTGAGCCGACATCATGCCCGACACTTACACGCGCCCCGTTCCACTACGACCACGGCGACACTGCCGGCATGACTCCCCTGCTGGCTATGCATACTTTGGGACACAGTTTTATACCGCCGCCCATACATGCCGGGGGGCTCCGGTATCATGGGATCGCACCTCTTATCAGCCATTCGGTGAGACAGGGACTAATGAACCCGCAATCGGTTGACCAGCTGGAATGCTATGAGGCAGCACTAACATTTGCAACAACTGAAGGTATTATAGTTGCACCCGAAACAGGACACGCAGTGGCCCAGGCTATAAGGGAAGCAAAAAAGGCAAAAGAGGAAGGGCGTGAGAAGGTTATACTCTTCAACCTCAGCGGCCACGGAATGATGGATCTGGTAGGTTATGACAAGTACCTGAACGGAGAGCTTACCGACCACAGCATGCCGGAAGCCGACCTGCAGAAATTCACCGGGGTACTTAAAAATTATCCGAGTCCCCAATAATCTGATATTGGCTTACAAACACTGGGATTAAAAGGTTAGCAGCCTTCATGCCGGTCCTTTTTGGTGAGGGCCGGCATGCTTTTATACTGCAATAATGTGCAGGGTATCCAAAAAATTATAATTTTGGGATTGTTAATATTGCTACAATTTTTATGACTATGTTACAACAAACTGACACAGAAATCACCAACTAAACCCTAAACCATGGAAATCAAAAACCTTCTTAGAACGGTCCTGGTCACCTCCATTTGCTTATCTGTTGCGATAATTGCCTCATGCGACGAATCCGGTAATGAGGTCCTCCTTCCTGATCCGGGAGTTGTTTCCTTCACTTTCAGGCAGCAGTTTTCTGAAGATGTTCCGGGAACACTTGACATGATCATGGAGATGGGAATAAGCAACATCGAGTTTTCAAATCTTTTTGGAAAAACTGCCGAAGAAATGAGGAAGCTTCTCGATGAAAGAGGAATGATATGCACCTCGTACGGGGTTGGGTACAACCGGATCGTTGACGACCTTCAGGCTGTGGCTGAAGAGGCAAAAATACTTGGAGCCAAATATGTGCGGGTGGCATCAATACCCTTTGAAAGGCCTGAGTTTACAATTGAAGATGCCTCGAGGGCAGCAGAGGATTTCAACCGGGCCGGAAAATTTCTTGACGGACATGGATTGCATTTCTGTTATCATAACCACGGTTTCGAGTTCTGGCCATGGAAAGACGATCTTACCCTTTTCGATTATATGGTACAAAATACCGATCCCCGTTTTGTAAGTTTCGAAATGGACCTGTTATGGACAGTCCATCCCGGACATGACCCGGTTGAGCTGCTGGAAAGATACCCAGACCGTTTCAGGCTGATGCACCTGAAAGATCTGCGCAAAGGTGTAACCGGCGACCTTTCAGGTAGTACGCCCAGGGAAAATGACGTTGTACTGGGAACAGGACAGGTTGATTTTCCTGCGGTGCTAAGAGCTGCTCAAAACACTAATATTGAATACTACTACATCGAAGATGAGAGTCCGGATGTGATTGAACGAGTGCCCCAAAGCAGGGAATATATTATCAGCATCAGGGAATAATCCCTTACCTGAAGTCCTCCGGAAACCTGGAAAAGTCTACCGTTAAGCTATAATGAACGAGAACAGGTATCTCGTCAGCAGGGTTATAAGGAGTACAAACAACAGGTTAAGCCAGGTACCTGCCCTAACCATTTGAGGAATTGTAAAAACACCACTGCCATAAACTATTGCATTCGGGGGGGTACCAACCGGAAACATAAAGACACAGCTGGCGGCAACAGCAACAGGGATAGCCAGCTGAAGCGGATCTTCTCCCATACCGATGGCAACCGACCCCATTACTGGTAAGAATGCCGCTGTTGTGGCAGAATTACTTGCAAGATTTGTAAAAAGGATCACAACAAGTGTTATAATAAATATAACCGAAATGAACGGCCATCCCTCAAGCCCGGCAAAGTAACTACCGATCCATTCAGCAAGGCCGGTCCTCTGAATTGCCCCGGCCAGAGTAAGGCCGCCTCCGAACAGGATAAGGATGCCCCACGGAAGCGCCGAGGCAGCCTTCCATGAGAGAAGGAACTGTCCCTTTTTAAGGCTTACAGGAATTATAAAAAGCAGTATGGCACCGAATACAGCAATACCGGCATCTGACATGCCGGGAAGCCAGTTTTCAATAAAGGGCCTTGTCATCCATAAAATGGCCACAAAACCGAAAACTACTGCAACCATTATTTCTCCCCTGCTGAAATCACCAAGACCCTTAACCTCTTTGTGAATATACTCCCTGCCACCAGGCAGGTTTTTAAACCTTACAGGAAAAGTAACATATGTGAGTGAATAAAAAATAAGAGGTAGCCCGAGCAATACAACAGGTATACCTATTAACATCCACTCCATGAATGATATTGCAACCCCGTATGCTTCATGCACGAACCCTATAAGCAAAGCATTTGTCGGGGTACCTATCACTGTCCCCAGACCACCAACGTTTGCCGAATAGGCAATAGACAGCATAAGTGCTACAGCGAAATTATCATATTGCCTGTTGTCTCCCACCCCGGTGTTACTGCTTCTGGTAAGTTCTATAACCGACAATGCAATTGGCAGCATCATCATTGTTGCTGCCGTGTTGCTAACCCACATGCTTATTACAGCAGTAGAGACCATGAAGCCAAGAATAATACTCCTTGGCCTGGAGCCAATAAGCCAGATAATATTCAGGGCAATTCTCCGGTGCAGCCCCCACTCCTGCATCCCTATTGCAAGAATGAAACCGCCCATGAAAAGGAAGATCATGGGGTTCGCATAGGGAGCTGTTGTTGCTGCTATACCTGAAATGTTGAAAACAGGGAAAAGGACAATTGGGAGCATGGCAGTGACAGGTATGGGAATTACCTCTGCTACCCACCATATTGCCATAAGTATACCGATTGCAGCGGTATACCATCCTTCCTGGCTCAAATCGCCGGGAGGAGGATTAATTATCATCACCACAAACAGGACCAGGCCGATCCCCATGCCATATAATTTCTTTATACCTGAGGTGCCTTTCTTTAGCTCAGCCATTACAAGCGATTGATTGTAAGTCCGCCATCTACCATAAAAACCCCGCCGGTTGAAAACGGAAACGAATCACTTGCCAGCGAGAGTACGGAAACCGCAACATCCTCAGGCAGCCCCCACCGTGGTTGTATATTTAACCCCTGGCCGATCAGTTTATCATACTTCTCAACAACTGCAGCAGTCATATCGGTACGGATCACACCAGGCCTGACCTCATAGACCGATATGTCAAATTCGGCCAGCCGGGCTGCCCAAACAGAGCTGTGCATGGCAAATCCTGCCTTTGATATACAGTATTCTGACCTGTTCGGAGAAACGACCGTGGCTGAAATTGAGCCTATATTGATTATCTTCCCTGAAAAAGAATTGTCAGTTTTTTTCTTTTCAATCATCATTCGCGCAACTGCCTGTGTCAGAAAATAGGGGCCCTTCAGGTTGATGCGCATAACCCTGTCATAACTTTCCTCTGTAAGGTCAAGAGCATCGAGCCTCTTGAGTGGAGCGACCCCGGCATTATTCACAAGCAGGTCGGGAGTGCCAAGCTTTGAAACAACCTTTTCCAGCACAGCTTCACGTTCTTCAGGAATACTGATATCACCACGGCAATATACAGCCCGTGAACCTTCAGACTCTATCCCTTCAAGTGCGTTAATAACCTCATTCTCGTTCCTGATCCCGTTTACGGCAAGGTCATAACCGTTTCCGGCAAGCTTAAGGGCTATGGCAAGTCCTATACCTCTTGAGCCACCCGTTACAAGAGCGATTTTTTTCATATCATACCTGGTTTTCAATCCCTTTGAAAAATGTATAATATTCATTATTATTGATTATCCTCCAGAGGTAAAGTGCCAGTTCTCTCATATGGTAATCACCCCACATGCTTGACTCACCACAGGGCACTTTCCGTCCTGGCGGGATATGATCCCAGCCGTTGGGGCGATGATAAACCGAGTGCAGCAAGAGACCCTGGTGCTTCGAGTCTTTGCTGATATAAGGATCATCAAGCAATGTCCGGCAAACCGTAAGACCAGCACGAATGTAACGGCCTCCATCCTCTTCCTGCCCTCTCTCCCGGAGGCACTTTCCAAGCCGCATAAGTCCCTGAGCAGCAATGGCAGCAGCAGAACTGTCCACCGGCTCATATTCATTGAACGGATCGGCCTTTTGCGTTTTATAATCACCAAGCTCCCGGATATTGGGAGCTCCGGTATCCCAGCAGGGAATCCCATCAGCAGAGCTGTTTTCTATATAGAAATCGCAAGTTGCCCTTGCCGCTTTCATCATCATCGCTTCAACACGCTGCCTGCCTCCGGCGGCCTCCAGCTCACGATCATCAACAACCTGCATAAATTCAAGTTGTTCGGCAAACCCGCACATAGCCCATGCCAGTCCGCGAGTCCATGTAGTAAACGGCGAAAAGCCCTGTTGTGAAGAGGGGCATCTGTACCTGCCATCGTTAACATTGAATATTGCTTCGTGAACGGTTCTGCCATAAATATCCCAGGAATCCCGGCCTTCGCCATAATACACATTATACGAAGCCGTTGCCTCAATATGCATGATCATTCTCTCCAGCAGGGAAATCTTTTCATCATTTTCGGCAAACAGTGTGTGGCCGAGCCTGTGGGCGGCAGCCAGAGCCCGCATTGACCTAATTGTATCTACAAACAGCGAATGTGGTCCGTTAAATGAATACACAAAACCTCCTCCGGCCGCAGTCCTGGTCCATCGAACAGCCTGAACCGCACCCGATGATTTAATTGCCAGATCATAAAAAGATTTTTCCCATTCGCAGGCATCTATCCTTCCCTCAGAACAGAGCCTCCTCAAGGCCCCGTATGTGCTGATATTGTTAAACCCATGATCATGTACACCTATATGGGTAATATGTGGAGCCATAAGGTCGACAACAGCTTTTCTTCCCAGTTCAAGAAACTTTCTGTCATCTGTCGCATCAAACTGAATTATCTCCCCGCCAAACTGGAAGCCCTGGGTCCATTCGGTCCAGCCCATCGTAGTGTATTTACCGTCATGGGTAAAAACAGGCGAGCCCTTTGATGTATCATATTCTTCACGAATCAGGTTAATCTTTGCAGCCGAAAGCTCCCATAGATGTTCAAGAGGCTTTTTCAGGTCGGCCGGTCTTATGTTACTGTCAATTCGCATAAAATTTTGGTTTTATAATTTATTATTTTAATAAAGGCACATTGACCCACTCTCGCTTTTCCCATGAATTAAGGGCAAGTTCGGCTAACTGGACTCCTTTGGCTGCTTCCAGCAGATCCCATCCAAAAGGTACGTCACCTGCTATGTGCCTTAAAAACAGTTCCCACTGCAGCTTGAAGGCGTTGTCATATGTCTGGTAGGCGGGCATCCTGGTCCAGTCGTCCCTGAATGTGAACGGGTTGTCAACATCCGGATTCCATACAGGCCTGGGAGTGGCTGAAGCCGGTTGTATCCATACTTCCCGGAGGCCCGCGACGGCCGATCCTTTTGTTCCGTCAACCTGCATTGTAAAAAGGTCATCCCGCCGTACCCTGGTCACCCAGGACGAGTTAATTTGTACAACAATACCGTTGTCCATTTCAAAAATAGCGTATGCCGCATCGTCGGCAGTTGCCCTGTATGGTTTTCCTGGCTCTTCAAATCTCCGGTCTATATGATTGGCGCCAAGGCAGGTAAGCGATTTAACATCCCCGAAAAGGTTATCAAGAACATACCGCCAGTGACAGAACATATCAAGAATGATACCTCCTCCCTCCTCCTTACGGTAATTCCATGAAGGTCTTTGAGGAGGAACCGTGTCACCTTCAAAAACCCAATATCCGAAATCTGCTTTAACTGACAAAATCCGTCCAAAATAACCCTGATCGATAAGCAATTTTAACTTTATCAAACCGGGAAGCCATAGCTTGTCAGCCACAACCCCGTGCTTTATTCCGGCATCCAGGGCAAACCGGTATAATTCAACAGCTTGTTCTGATGACATAGCAACCGGTTTTTCACAATAGATATGTTTCCCGGCCGAAATTGCTTTCTTAAGAGCAGCAAATCGCATATCGGTAGTCTGAGCATCAAAATAAACCTGGAACTCACTGTCAGCCAGAAGCGACTCAAGGTCTGTCGACCACTCATCTATTCCCGACTCCCTGCTGAGCTGTTTTAGTTTTTCTTTATTGCGGCCGGTCAGTACCGGTCGTGGTATCACTTTCCGGTTCCCGCTTACGGTTAAGCCACCCTGCCTGATTATTGGAACGATTGACCTTAAAAGATGCTGGTTTTTTCCCATTCTTCCGGTAACACCATTCATAATAATTCCAACCGGCACGACATTTGACTGTTTTTCCATGGTCTATGGTTGATTTTTGATGGTCTGTTTTAATTTTAAGCGGCAAAATACAATTTTGCAGCCGGTAAAGCAACAAAATCTACAAGGCGTGTTCAAGGTATGAATTTATTATCATATCAAGATATTCATCCTGATCATATCTCCAGTATTTTTCCGAAAAAATCTCAACCTCATCAAAACCGCCGAAGCCGCTGTTCTTCATCCAGCCTCGGATTTTACCAATATCAATGCATCCCTCCCCCATCAGCCCCCTGTCATTCAGAATATCACCGGTCGGCACTTTCCAGTCGCATATGTGAAAAGCAAACAGCCTTCCATCCCTTCCGCACTCCATGATCTGTTTTTCCAGCTCCTCATCCCACCACACATGATACACATCAACCGCAACCCCGAGCCAGGGGGAATCAAAGTAATCAGTCATATCGACAGCTTGTTTCATCGTGTTGATAGCCGATCTTGTATCGGCATAAACCGGATGAAGTGGTTCAATGGCAAGCCTGACACCAAGTTCGGCTGCACGGGGCAGGATGTCCTCAATACCTGCTCTTATCTGTACCCGGGATTCTGTAAGCGACTGACCGGGCTCGGCACCGCATACCAGTACAAGCATAGGAGCACCAAGATCATGGGCCTCCTGAATTGCCTCAAGGTTTTTGTCAACTGCACTTTTTCTCAATGCCGGGTCGGCTGACGGGAAGAAGCCTCCGCGGCAAAGAGAGACAATTTCCAGTCCGTTATTCCTTATAAGCTGTCCTGCTTTTCGTGCCCCGGTATTCTCAATGGCATCCCGCCATACAGTTATGCCGCAAATACCACGTGACACATATTTTTCAACCGCCGTTTCAATGTCAAGAGGCCTGGTAGTAATGGTATGGACACATAGCCGGGAAAGATCTTTCACTCTCATTTTCTGGATTTATTCATTCTTTATTGTCCCGATCCGGCAGCAGATGGCCACACCGGTCGGGGTTATATAAGTGCTATACAATAAAAATACTGATTTTTAAAAAAGAGTTAGGCATTTTTTCATAAATTTACATTAAAGACACTGAGTTTTTATACTATGCGACAAACCTGGCAGGAGGCGAATAACCTGCCAAAAAGCTAAATATTATGCAAATACTAATCACAGGAACAAGTCGCGGACTGGGAAACGGGCTTGCCGGATTTTACCTGAACCGAGGACATACCGTATATGGTATAAGCAGAACCGCCAACCCTGGCCTCGACAGCCACCCTTCCTTTCACTTTCTGCCACTGGACCTTTCTGATTTCAATGCAGTAGAAGAAGTTCTGCCGGAATTTCTCAGAAAAGCCGGGAAACTCAACCTTGCAGTCCTGAATGCCGGCATGCTTGGTGAGATTAAGGATATGAAAGATACTTCTCTAAAGGAAATCCGGAAGGTAATGGATATTAATGTGTGGTCCAATAAGGTATTGATCGACCTTATGTATGAAAACCTCGAACATGTAAGCCAGATAGTGGCTGTATCCTCAGGAGCTGCGATTTTTGGCAACAGGGGATGGAATGCTTATTCGATATCCAAGGCAGCCCTCAATATGCTTGTGAAGTTGTATTCCAGGGAACGAGAGGAGACACATTTCTCCTCAATCGCCCCGGGCCTGATTGACAGCGATATGCAGGAATATATTTTCTCACTGGACGATGATCAGCGGTTCCCCTCCCTAAACAGGCTCAAGGATCAAAAAAGCAGCGGCCGCATGCCTTCGGCTGCTGAGGCAGCTGAGATTCTGGCAAAATCAATACTCAAAGCCCATAATGAGGAGAGCGGCAGCTTTCTTGATGTTCGTGAAATGTAGCCTGACGGTTTCCGGATTCGTATTATTCTGGAACCCGGCTTACATATAATGATGGTTTTATGCTTTAGCCGGTGCCCTGATCTTAGATCAGGCATGCTGCAAAGGCCCTATTTCCTTGCTTCGTTGTAAATCAATACCGGTAAACTGGTCTGACGGGCTATCTTTTCTGACCTGCTGCCGTGCATAAGCCTGTCAATAAATCCCCGGTTCTCCCTTAAAAGTACGATCAGGTCAGCATCCATCATAAGCGCAAAGTTGTGAAGTTCATTAACAAGGGGCTCTCCGCTTGTCTCTTTCAGTACTTTTAAAGATATCATGTTATAACCGGTCTTCTCCCTGATCATTGAGGCAAACCCCTCACCTTTAACTCTTTCCTCAAAACCGTCATTGGATGATATATGAACGGCAGTAATATTGGCCGGGAACCTGGAAGCAAATTCTGCAAGGATCTTGAGGTTGGGAATATCCTCCTCATGATAGTCTGTGGCATAAAGAATTTCAGAAAAAGATTTGTATGTTATTCCCTCCGGGACGATCCAAACCGGACAATTTACATTCCTGATTATCTCAACATTATCGGTATCGCCTGCAATTGCTGTATGATCCTTTGAACTGCTGAGCATAATGGTATCAACCATTTTTTGAAGGCAGTATTCCTTCATGATCTCGGGGGGCAGCCCGACCTCTATTTTATAGTCAAGCATCGGCAGGTCAGGGTCGGAGGCATTAAGTTTTTCAAGCTGCAACTCAAAATGGTGTTTTATACGTTCTATCTCATCTTCTATGTCCTTCTGCCTCGCAACGGCAGCAGCACTCAGGCTTCCCGGCATTCCAAGGGGAAAGTCCGGGGGGGTATGAACATAAAGGTATTTGACAGACAGTCCCAGATCCCTTGCAACATATGCCCCATAAGTCATAAACAACTGGGCCTTTGCGGGGGAGTGCACATATACAAGCAGGTCTTTCATTGTTTTGGTATTAAATGATATATTAAGCCTTCAATATTATATTATTTATAACTCAAAGATGCAATAGTTGTACCATATAAAACAGTAATCTTCTAATATATATTGCAACCCGCATCCGGCCGGGCATAATTAAACTGGATCAGGACGTAACAAAAGCGATATCAGTGAGTGAATTTTTCACCCTGTGTGGAGTAATTCCACAATCAGGTTGAATTATTTAGTCCATATCACGGTTGCTGTTGGGTAATCCTGGACTAATTCAGTGCTTTTTTAGCATTTCCAGCAGGCCTATTACCTCCTGCTGATCTCTTATAATATATTTTGCATTTGTTTGAGTCATGCCTACCTTGACAGACCATGCATTGACGGGTAATGAACGGAAAAGCAGTTCATCGCTCCAGCCTGCGCCAATGGCAAGTATGAAATCATATTCATTGTTGTTCATCCAGTGCCTTGCCAGATCACCCTTGTTAATTCCTGAACTACTGATCTCAAGAACCTTGCTGCCGTGAAACACCTGTATATCGATGGTGGCAGTAATGCTTACAAGGTGATCATACAGCTCGTTTGCAAGGAAAGAGGATTGTTCAACATCGGCTTTATGGTAATGCCAGCTTATGGAGAACTCCTTTTCCATTATCCTGGCCCCGGGCAGGCGGTCAGTGTAAGTTTCAAGAATCGGCAATATATCCTTCTTCCATTCACCAGTCAAAGGTTTAAGCTGGACCCAGGATTCAGAGCCGAACTCTTTTATCCAGCTGCCATTTTCTGCAGTAAGGTTTACAGGCAGCCCCCCGAGCGATTTATGAAGGTCCTCCTTGCTGCGGCCGCTCAGTATAACGATATCGGGGCCGGTCTGCTCCTTGATACTGGTAATCAATCCGAGAAGTTCATTCGATGGTCTTGCCCTGGTAGGTTCATCGGTAATCGGGATCAGCGTTCCGTCATAGTTTACTATTATAAGTCTCTTTCCGGCATTTTGATAATCATCCGACATCTGCTCCCTTCTTTCCCGGTGCATATATTTTCTTGTGTAGGTGTATTCAGAAACCTCCCTTATTTCATTCAGGGCTCCCACAAAATCGGTCGCCCATCTTGTAACATCATACCTTTCAAGGCGGTGCTGCATCGCTTCGTTTCTACGTATCTGCTCGTCAACTGGCATATCAAGTGCCTGGGCAATTGCATCAGCTATTTCATCGATGCTGTTTGAGTTAACAATAATACTCTCGCTAAGTTCTTTAATGGCGCCGGTGAACTCGCTGAGAATAAGCACACCCTTGCCGTCATTCCTGGACGCGATATATTCCTTGGCAACAAGGTTCATACCATCACGTAGCGGTGTCAGAAGGGCAACATCGCACGACCTGTAAAGAGAGATGAGAGTTTCATGTGGCAACGATTTGTACTGGTATATTACAGGAATCCATTCAAGATTGCCATAGGCACCGTTAATATAACCCACAAGCTCATCCACTCCCCGTTTTATTTCCTGATAGGAATCCACACCCGTTCGCGAAGGAACCACAATCATACTAAGGCACACCTTACCGTGCCATTCCGGGTTTTTTTGCAGGAACAGCCCAAACCCCTTAAGCCGGTTTAAAATCCCTTTGGAATAATCGAGGCGGTCGACCGAAAGCACCATTCGCTGGCATTCGCCTGCCTGCACCCCAGATTGCATTCCGCTTGTAATGACCTTATTGAACTTTTTGTAATCGATACCCATTGGAAAGGTGTCAACCTTTACAATACGCCCGGGCAGATCAATCCTTCCCATATGATGCTCATATCCGAGAATTCTGAGTACACATCTGAGGAAATACTGTGAATAATCATGGGTATGAAACCCTATAAGATCGGATCCGAGCAATCCGCTCAATATTCCACTTCGGCTTTCATCGGGCAGGAGCCGGTATATTTCGTAATTCGGGAAAGGGATGTGAAGGAAAAAACCGATGGGATTTGCCACCTTCTCTCTCAGTAATTCAGGTAAGAGCATAAGGTGATAATCATGTATCCATATAATATCGTCAGGCCTGATCACCGAAAGCAGCTCATCACTGAATATCTGGTTAACCCTTTTGTATTGCTCCCAGTATTCGTTGTCAAAAACGGTATAGGTAGGAAAATAATGGAATAACGGCCATATCGTTTTATTGCAGAAACCGAGGTAAACCTTGTCCATAAGTTTCTGCGAAAGGAAAACAGGCTCAGCATTGAAATTACTGCTTATTTTTTCGCGTACCACTTCCCTGTGCCTCTTTTTTACAGAAATACCAGGCCATCCCAACCATAGATACTCACTGATATCAGATTCGTTTTTCCCAAGAGAGGCAAGATAGTCACTTAGTCCCGAAACAAGTCCGCCTGCACTCTTCTCAAGGAAAAACTCCCCGTTGCGGTGTGTAAGTGAAACCGGCAGGCGGTTCGATATAATAAGAAGTCGCATAATTTAGAATAATTATTTCCAGTATCAGCAAATTTAACAAAACCTGACCACAAAGGAAAACCATCGTTGGCTGTTACAATATCCCGGTTTTTTCGTAAATTGTTCATCGGTCGCTTTAATTGGTCTTTAGCAACAGATAATGACATGCGCGGTTAAACTTTTTTGTCGTTTTTTCCTTTATGTAGTTGAGGAAATATATTAACTATTCATAAATACAAACAGATAACCCATGAGCAAGAACGATTTTTACGAAATTGAAAACCGGGAATGGCTCGATTCCCTCGAGTATGTTATTCAAAATGAAGACCCTGCAAGGGTGCGCGAAATTTTGGGACTACTGCAGATAAAGGCACATAAGGCAGGTATTCCTTTCAGGTGCCCGGGCAACACACCCTACATAAACAGCATCTCTCCACGCAAGGAAATACCATACCCGGGAAGTGCCGAAATTGAAAGACGTATAAAAAGCCTTGTTCGCTGGAATGCCATGGCCATGGTTGTCAGGGCAAATCTCGAGTCGGAAGGTATAGGCGGTCATATATCAACCTATGCATCTGCCGCAACCCTCCTCGAAGTCGGGTTCAACCATTTCTTCAGGGGAGGTGAAAACGGGAAGCCTGCAGATATTGTCTATTTTCAGGGACACGGCTCACCAGGTATTTATGCCCGCTCATTTCTTGAAGGAAGGCTGAATGACAAAGACCTGCACAACTTCAGGCAGGAGCTCCGAAAAGAAGGGGGACTCCCCTCCTATCCGCACCCAAGGCTGATGTCTGACTACTGGCAGTTTCCCACTGTCTCGATGGGACTTGGGCCACTCACAGCAATATACCAGGCCAGATTTAACAAATACCTTGAGGACAGGGGACTCAAAGAAAAAACTGGAGAGAAGGTCTGGGCCTTCATGGGTGACGGGGAGATGGATGAACCAGAATCTCTCGGAGCGATTACTGTTGCCTTCAGGGAAAAGCTTGACAACCTTATTTTTGTCGTCAACTGCAACCTGCAGAGGCTGGACGGTCCTGTAAGGGGTACGGGTAAAGTTATACAGGAGCTTGAGGCAGCCTTCAAGGGAGCGAGGTGGAAAGTCATCAAGGTTATCTGGGGAAAGGACTGGGATCCGCTTATAGAACAAGATGATACAGGTGAACTCGTAAAAGCAATGGAAGAGACACCTGACGGACAGTTCCAGAAATATGTCGTCTCTTCAGGCGAATACATAAGAAAAGATTTCTTCGGGCGCAGTGAAAAACTTCTCAAAATGGTAGAGAATTACTCAGATGAGCAGCTTCAGAAACTGAACAGGGGCGGCCATGACCCGAAAAAGGTCTATAATGCGTTCAAGCAGGCCTTCGAGCACAAGGGTGAACCAGTGGTAATTCTTGCACAGACAATTAAAGGTTACGGGCTGGGTGAAGCCGGTGAGGGCCGAAACATCACCCACCAGCAGAAAAAACTGAACGAGCAGGAACTTCTCCATTTCAGAACCAGGTTCGGCATACCACTATCTGATGAGGAAGCAAAAAAGGCACCATTCTTCAGGCCGCCCGATGACAGTGAAGAGATACAATATCTCAAAAAACGCAGGCAGGAGCTGGGCGGATATCTGCCAAAGCGTAATTCGGAAGCAGAACCCATAACCCTTCCTGATGATAAGATTTATAACGAGCTGATAGAGGGATCAGGAGACCGTGAGCTTGCCACGACCATGTCTATGGTGGGACTGATGTCTAAAATGATGGCGGATAAAAACATGGGGAAAAGGGTTGTACCTATTGTACCCGATGAGTCCCGCACATTTGGTATGGACGCCCTGTTCCCCAGATTTGGGATATATTCGCATACAGGCCAGAATTACGAGCCGGTTGATAAGGACAGCCTTCTATATTATAAGGAGGCCAAGGACGGCGCCATCCTTGAAGAAGGTATCACCGAAGCCGGCTGCATGGCATCATTTATTGCTGCGGGTACTTCCTATTCAACCCACAAGATGAATATGATACCAATGTTCATCTATTACTCCATGTTCGGTTTCCAGAGGGTAGGCGACCTGATATGGGCCGCTGCCGACACCCGTGCAAGAGGTTTCCTTATCGGGGGAACATCGGGGCGGACCACACTGGCAGGCGAAGGGCTTCAGCACCAGGATGGCCACTCACATATGATGGCAATGACACTACCGTCAGTTAAAGCATATGACCCTGCATTTGCCTATGAGCTGGCAGTAATAATCAGGGAAGGGATGAAAAGGATGTTTGTTGACCAGGAGGATCTGATTTACTATATCACAGTTCTTAATGAAAAATACAGAATGCCAAAAATGCCTGATGGTGTGGAAGAGGGAATTCTGAAGGGTATGTATAAATACAGGAAGTCCCGCAAAAGAAAAGGTGAAAAAATACATCTCTTCGGCAGCGGCGCAATACTGAATGAAACGCTGAGGGCCGCTGAAATGATGGAGAAGGAATTTAATGTTATTGTTGATGTATGGAGTGTAACGAGCTATAAAGAATTGTATGACAATGCAAGGGAAACTGACAGGTGGAACAGGCTGAACCCCGACAAGAAACCCCGCAAAACATACATTGAAGAATGCATGGAAGGAGATGAAGGTCTGTGCATTGCGGCACATGATTATATGAAAGCAATACCTATGACAGTCTGCCGGTGGTTCCCCGGGGTACTTACAGTTCTTGGTACTGACGGGTATGGACGCAGTGATAACCGCAGGGCTTTGAGGGACTATTTCGAGGTAGACGACCGTCACATAGCCTATGCCGCGATACATAGCCTTTACAGGGAGGGCAAAATAGATAAAAAGAGCGTCATGAAAGCCAAAAAGACCTTCAGGATAGACAGCAATAAAGCCAATCCATTAGATATTTAAAACGGAACAAAAATGATCAAAGAGATAAAACTGCCCGAAATTGCCGATAACGTTACTACTGCCATTGTGCTGGAAATACTTGTTTCGGCGGGCGATAAAATTGAAGCCGACGATAACCTTGCTGAAATGGAGAGCGACAAGGCAACCTTTGAGCTCCCCTCAGATGTGGCAGGTATCGTCAAGGAAGTTAAAGTATCAGAAGGAGATGAGGTAAAGGTCGGACAGGTAATGTTCACCATTGATACCGAAGCTGGGGAAGCAACTGAAGAAGAGGAGAAGAAGGAGGATACAGAGAAGGAAGAAAAGGCTGAACAGGAGAAACCTGATGCGGAAACCGGAACAACCACAACCGAAAGGGATAAAGAACCGGAAGAAAAGCCTGCCCGGAGCAGCGGGGCTGCCTCAGCTCCGCAAGAAGAAAAACCGGCAGGGGACGAAAAGCCCGATACTGACCAGCAATCCGGGACCCGTCCTCCAGGCGAAGGGCCGTCTGACAAACCTGACGTTGAAGTGGCTGCAGCCCCTTCCGTCCGTCGCCTCGCCAGGGAGATCGGTGTCAATATTTATAATGTCGCCGGATCCGGGCCCTATGACCGTATAACTGTTGAAGATGTAAAAGCCCATGCCAAAAAGATGCTTGAAGGGCGCGGGCCTGCACCTGCTGTTACTGACTACGAATTGCCCGATTTCTCGAAATACGGCAGTGTAAGACGGGAAAAGATGGATTCTATCAGAAAGATCACCGCACGTACTATGGCAGAATCGTGGCAATCAATACCACATGTCTTCCAGTTTGATAAGGCCGATGTAACCGAGCTGGAGAATTTCAGGAAGAAATACTCGAAGCAGGTTGAGAAAGAGGGTGCCAAACTGACGTTAACGGCCATCCTGCTTAAGATAACCGCAGAAGCACTCAGGAATTTCCCAAGGTTCAACGCCAGCCTCGACATGAAGAGCGAGGAGGTTGTCTACAAAGAATATGTGAATATAGGGGTAGCTGTTGATACGGAGAGGGGACTTCTGGTGCCGGTAATAAGGGATGCGGACAAAAAATCTATCACAGAGCTTTCGGTCGAACTTAATGAAATGGCTGAGAAGGCCCGTAAAAAGAAGATAAAGCCCGACGAACTACAGGGAGGCAATTTTGCCATAAGCAACCTGGGCGGCATCGGGGGGACAAACTTCACCCCTATAGTTTACAGGCCTAATGTGGCAATACTTGGTGTGTCACGATCGCAGATGGAACCTGTGTACATTGACGGTGAGTTCAAACCAAGGCTGATTCTGCCGCTGTCGCTTTCCTACGACCACAGGGTAATAGACGGCGCCGACGGCGCCAGGTTCCTCAGGTGGCTGTGCGAAGCGATGGAGAACCCGCTGCTGACAATGTTCAGGTAAGTAACTGGCGACTGAAGAGACTGGTGACTGGAAAGCGGCACAGATGTGCAGGTAATACCCGGCTGCCGCATAAAAAGTATATAAACGATCAAAGCCAATTAAAATGGATAAAAAGCAACTTATTGTTCTCGGAGCAGGTCCGGGAGGCTATGCAGCCGCTTTCCAGGCGGCAAACCTCGGAATTGACGTAACACTTATAGACCCTAAACCCGACCCGGGAGGAGTGTGTCTGTTTCATGGATGTATCCCCACAAAAGCGCTTCTCCACTTTGCCCGTATAAGGGAGGAGGCTGAGCATGCCGGAGAGTGGGGGCTCAGTTTTTCAGGTCTGAAGGTTGATATTGACAAGGTACGGGGCTGGAAGGAGTCGGTGGTCAAACAGTTGACCGGGGGTCTGGGGCAGCTGGCCAGAAGCCGGAAGGTAAACTATATGCAGGGTAAGGCAAGGCTTACCGGCAGCAACAGCATTGAATTCACTCCCGTTAATGGTAAAAAAGGCGGGGCAGAAGGCGAGAAGCAGGAGATTGATTTTGAAAACCTTATAATAGCCACAGGTGCTGCGCCCGGCGATATTGACGGATTGCCCTTTGACGGCGACAGGGTAATGAATGCTGAGGCAGCCCTGGAGCTTAAGGACATACCCAAAAAGCTCCTGGTGGTTGGGGCCGGTTATATAGGACTTGAGATGAGCGTGATATACAAGGCTCTCGGATCGGATATTACAATTGCCGAGTTCACATCCGACATACTGCCGGGTACCGATGCTGACCTCCGTGAGGTCTTTAAAAAGGAACGCAAAGACCTGATGGAAAAGATAATGTTCAGCACAAAAGTTTCCTCCGGGTCAGTTAAAGGCAAAAAGGTAACTGTTGAATTTGAGAATACAGATGGTGAAAAAAGCAGCGACACTTTTGACAGGGTCCTGGTTTCAATAGGCGGCAAGCCCAATACTTCGGCGATCGGACTCGAAGAGGCGGGAGTTGAGACTGATGACAGGGGGTTTGTCAAAGTCGATCTGGTTCGCCGTACAAATGTGAACGGCATTTATGCTATTGGCGATATTACCGGCCAGCCTATGTTGGCCCACAAGGCATCACATGAGGGCAGGGTAGCGGCCGAACATATCGCGGGGCACAAGACCGCTTACGAGCCTAAAGCAATCCCTGCCGTGGTCTTTACCGATCCGGAGATCGCCTGGACCGGGCTGACCGAGACCGGGGCAAAAGAGCAGGGGATTGAGTACGAGGTGGCGAAGTTCCCCTGGGCTGCATCGGGCAGAGCTGTGACACTCGGTGTTAAAAATGGTCTGACCAAGCTACTGATAGATCCGAAAACCGACAGGCTGCTTGGTGCTGCAATGGTGGGCAAGGATGCCGGCAGCCTGGTTTCAGAAGCCACACTGGCCATTGAGATGGGAGCGGTTGCGCGCGACCTTGAACTCACGGTACACCCCCACCCCACCCTGTCTGAAACAATCATGGAAGCCGCCGAGGTTTACTACGGGCACGCAACACATATCCATAAAAGGAAAAAATAGCAGTCTTTTGTTGCACCGGTAAAAATTGCGGCTTACCGCCAACCGGATATATACAAGGTGCTCCCATTCAGTGGCAGCACCTTGCCAAAACATTAACCGTAACCCTGTTCAGTAACCTTATTGTCCTTATTCGTGAAACACCAGAACTGGAAATTCTGTTCTTTTGATAACTTTCTTTGAAAAACTGCTCCCGAACAATTTTTCAGTAAAACTTTTATTCTCCTTGAGCAATGCTATCAGATCTGCATTGTTTTCAACTGCATATTGGTCTATATATTCACCCGGGTCCTTCTCTCCCTTGTCTACAACAGGAACAACCCTGATGTTGTCATAATCCGTTTCTTCCTTTATGATATTCTCAAGCCCGGTTTTTTTAACCTCTTTGCCGAAATCATCGGTTTCAGTTAGATGCACGGCGGTAATTGCAGGAGAATACACGCCTGTCAATTTAATCAGGTTTTTCAGAGTCGCTATATCTGCCCTGTTAAAGTCAGTTGCATACAGGATATGTCTGAACGGTTTGTACTCGGCCTTATAGGGGATAATCCATCCGGGATAATCTATTTTCTGGACAAGCTCAATATTTACATTATCAATCCCCCAGATACCGCCTTTATTGCGACCTTCGACCATGTAAATGTCTGCATCATTGTCAGCCAGCATCCGTTTTACAACCATATCAGCAGGCCCGAGTTCTGCGCTGAAATTGAATGGTATCTTACCCGGCACTTTACTCTTGACTTTTTTTATATTTTCCTGGATAAGCTTAAGTGAATTTTTCTTGTCAGTCTCTATTTCAAAACCTATCGCATCTGTTCCTGGTCTTACCGAACTGGAGCTCATAGTGTATACAGCCGGATTTAGTATATACACAAAGTAGGGCATGCGGTTCATATCCTCACTCATCTGGCAGGTATACCTTATGAAAGCATCACAATTTGCCGGATCACTTATTACTGCAAGTAATTTCTTCATAATTTATCTGAATTGAATTTTAACTGTATGAGTTGTGCCAGGTTAAAAAAACTGTTCTTAATTAAGCCGGCACTTGTTTCCGTTCAATCAATCAAACGGCAAATGCCATTCCACTCCCGGAAAATGATCCGGGTCAGTAAAATCCAACTACCTGATATCTTCAGCATTGATCAGTATAAAACTTAATACCGGCCACTTTACCTGCATAAAGAAATGGTGACGGTTGTTGTGGAATATTACCCCAGTTGTGGCAACACAATTACGAAAATGTAAAAGGATAACAATCAATGTTATGCCATGAAATACTGAAAAAACTTCATCTTTTAATTATCTTTATGGAATGATTAATAATAATGATACCAGTGTCCTGAAAGAGCTTTTTAAAACAGGGCAGGCAGATTCAGGTAATATACAAATAATTAAAAGCAGTTTCAATGTTCTGGGAGTTTTCATTGTTGCTGTTGATATTGATGGCAGGATACTTTTCATAAACAACAGAGGATGTGAAGTTCTTGAAATTCCCGGACATTCAGGCTATTCAGGCTGCAATTTTACTGACACCCTTGTTGACCAGAATGAAAAGAATAAAACACAATCAAAGCTTAACAGTTTTCTGTCTGACAGTCAAATTCATGACCTGGAATTAACCTACAGATTTAAAACACATTCAGGCAACGAGCGTATTATCAGGGCACAAACAATTAAAATTACCGATAACGACAATGCTGCAATAGGATTCCTGGTGACGGGAAAGGATTTGACTGAAAATATCAAAGCCCGGGAATCACTTGAAAAGAATATTGATTTGTACCGGGTGCTCCTCAACAGCATTCCCGGATTAACCATATTTGTTTTTAACAGAGATTTACAGTTTATCCTGGCCGAAGGCACAGAAATCCAAAAATCAGGCCTGTCACCTCAGGATATCATCAACAAAAAACTGGACGAGATACCGGACAAAAAACTGAAAAAGAGATGGGGCATACTGCTGCCTGAGGTCCTTGACGGGAAGAATATTAAAACCGAATACAAGCTCCGGAACAATTACTACCACCTGATTGGATTGCCCTTGTCTTTTGAGGAAGGCAAAGTAATTACCGGTCTTGCTGTGGTCAGAAATATTACAGGAGAAAGACTTTCTGAAAGGATATTGAAAAAGTCAAGAAATGATGCTGTTAAGGAAGGCAAGGCAAAAAACCGCTTCCTTGCCAGGGTAACACATGAGATCAGGACTCCGCTTAACGCAATAATGGGTTTTACAGAACAGCTGGCTGCAACAGATCTTTCTTACACTCAACTGAAATACGTGAAGATCATTGATAAATCGTCCGAACTGCTCCTTTCACTGGTCAATGACATACTGGTGCTTTCAAAGATCGAAGCCGGCCAGATAAGCTTTGAGAAAAATGTTTTCAGGTTAAAAAAGGCCATCAAATATGTGTTCGAAGCACTATCCTCAAAAGCTAACCGGAAAAATATCGGTTTTAATTACGCTTTGGATGATAAGGCAGACAGAATACTAAGGGGCGATTCTTTCAGGCTGCAGCAAATTTTGATGAATATGCTTAACAATGCCATTAAGTTCACCAGCAAGGGAGAGGTCAGGCTTATCTGCTCAGCAGAACAGGAAACTGAAAGGGATATTACCATTAAATTTGATGTAATTGATACGGGAACAGGTATTTCCAATAAGTACCTTAAAGATATTTTCAACCAGTATAAAAGAGGAGATGAGGAAAACGAAAAGACTTATGAGGGGACAGGAATTGGACTTGCCATTTGCAAGAACCTGATTGAACTGCAAAAAGGAAGCCTTTCAGTATCCAGCCAGAAAGGTGCAGGCACCACCTTCAGTTTTATACTGACTTATGAAAAGGCAAATAAGGAGGATTTGTTTTCCCCCACCGACGAGGTAGCCGACAAAGAGAAGTTAAAAGATATAAGGATACTTATGGTTGACGACGATAATCTAAACCTGTTACTTGGTAAAACAATCCTTGATAAGTATGAATGCAACTATGATATTGCCGACAGCGGATCTTTGGCAATTGAAAAAATAAATAATAACAAGTATGACCTTATACTGCTGGATATCCATATGCCCGAAACAGACGGAATAAAGGTTGCAAGGCACCTTCGCAAAAAACTGAAAGATAACCGGACACGAATTATTGCTATGACAGCTGCTGCCCTGAGGGACGATATAAGGAAATTTGAAAAATCAGGTATTGACGACTTCATCATTAAACCCTTTAAAGAAGATTACCTGTTCAGCAAATTATGCAACGTTTTGGGCAAAGGCGAAATCAAAACCCAGACATCAAAAACAGAAATAATACTAAAAAAGGAGATAAGCCCGAAACCATATAATCTTCATGAACTTCACAAAATGGCAGGCAGCGATACCAGTTTCATTATACAAACGCTCAACCTGTTTATCGATAATTCAAATCAGGCTATTGAAAGATTCCGGTACTATTTAAATGAGAAAAACTGGGAACAAATTGGCGAAACGGCTCACAAACTGCTGCCTTCGTACCGTCATCTTGAAGTTCACCATGTTGTGCGTAAATTACTCAGCATAAAGAAAAAAACATTAATTACAAATGACTCTGAAGGAGTTGAAAGCCTTGTTGAAAAAACCATCGTTGAAATTGAAAAGATCCTGACAGAATTACGAAAAGAGATTCCCGGTAAAAACTGATCTGCTGCCTGAAAGTCAACATATTATTCCCGGAACCACATATTACCTCAAACCGGACCCTCCGACACTTTTAAAAGTGGCTTTGAGCAAGGTTATTAATGTGCACTGTGATTTTTTTCGCGCAAAGGCCTTTCTGCAAACACCAAATAGCTGTGACCTGTGTAACAGGTTTTCACAATTGTGTAAACTATCCACATTATATCCGGAAGTAACCCGGAAATTTTTCCCGGACTTTCTTGATTCCTGATAACTATTCCTGCTCTATTCTGAAGATTAGCAGCAAAATGCAATATAAAGAGGAACTGGAACCACTATTTGTGGTATATAATTTGGATTTCAATACTTTATAATGCCAGTACATAATTATCAAAAACTTAATCATCATGAAAGGATCAATTAAGTTTCTCTTTTGTACATTTCTGATAATAATTATTGCTGAACCACTTTGCGGGCAGCAGTTCGGAAGGAACAAAGTCACTTACGAAAGGCTAAACTTCAGGGTTTTTGAAACCCCTCATTTCCTTATTCATCACTATCTGGAGGATGAAGAGGAGCTCAAAAAATTTGCCCAGTTAACCGAAAGGTGGTATGAAAGGCACCTGCCGGTATTTCAGGACACTCTTGAGAGAAAAATACCAATAATCCTGTATAATAATCATGCGGACTTTCAACAGACCACTGTAATACAGCAATTGATAGGTATCGGAACCGGCGGGGTTACCGAAGGCATGCGGCAACGGGTTGTAATGCCCCTGTCTGCTTCCAGAAGGGATACCGATCATGTATTGGGCCATGAACTGACACATGTTCACCATTTCAGGCTTTTTCTGGGAACTGAAGGCAGGGGACTTGGAGGCCAGGCCATGCAGAATACCCCGCTCTGGATGATCGAAGGCCAGTCAGAATACATGTCCATCGGCCGTGAGCATACTCAAACAGCTATGTGGATGCGTGATGCAGTAAAACACGACGATATCCCCACATTAAGAGATATGACCAGACGTATGTATGAGTATTTTCCATACCGTTGGGGACATGCATTCTGGGCATTCTACGGAGGAACATTCGGCGATGACCAGATCATGCCGCTATTTATCGGTACGGCACAGGCGGGCCTGGAAAGGGCGATCGATACCCTGACCGGATATTCATCCGATTCACTATCGGCATTGTGGGCAGATCAGCTCAGAAACACATACCTGCCGCAGATTGAAGGCAAACAGGAATTTGTTGGTGAACAATTATTTGATGCAAATAACGCAGGAGAAATGAATATTGCGCCTGCCATCAGTCATGATGGTGAGAGCATGGTGTTCATCTCTGACAGAAATGTGATCACAATCGATTTCTTCCTTGCCGATGTTCACGAAAAAAAGATAACCAGACGGATTACCAATATCGTCCGTGATGCACGTATTGATGAGTACAATTACATGGAATCAGCAGGGACATGGAATCCGGAGGGAACGCAATTCGCGATTTCAGTATTCAGCGAAGGGAGAAACAAAATACTTATTGCAGATCTGGACAGGAGAAGAGCTGCAGCCAGGATTGCATTACCGGGGGTTGAGGCGTTTAGCAACCCGGACTGGTCACCTGATGGCAACCGGATAGTGGTTTCAGGACTAAGCCACGGTAAAAATGATCTGTATGTTTATAACCTGGAAACCGAAGAAGTTGAACAGCTGACTGATGACAGATATATTGCCCTGCAGCCGGTGTGGTCGCCTGACGGTTCAAAAATTGCATTTATTACCGACAGGGATGGCAATACCGATTTCGAGCAGCTCAAATTCGGAGATTACAGGTTAGCCGAGTATGATTTAAATACCGGCAGTATCAATGTGATCGACATTTTACCGGGAGCCGATATAATCAACCCTAAATATTCTCCTGACGGAACTGAAATATTCTTTGTCTCAAATGCCGACGGTTACAGGAATATTTACAGATATGAGAAAGATGGCGGCCAGGTGAGAAAAGTTACCGACCTTCAAACCGGGGTAATGGGTATAACCGGACTATCCCCCTGTTTTGATATTGCAAGGGAAAGCGGAGAACTTGTCTATATTCTTTATAATAACACTAATCATGAGATCTATAAGGAAAGCATCGGGAATCTCAGGGGAGAGGTTTTCAACGATGCCGATGTTGATCTGTCAGCTTCTTTGCTTCCGCCGGTGGATATAGATCCGCCGGAGGAGATAGTAGATGAAAAACTGGAAAGCTATCCTACAACAGATCCGGGGAAATTCAGTTTCAGGGAGTATGATCCGAGGTTTTCCCTCGAAGCCATAGGAGGTGCAGGGGTTGGTGTGGGAGTCGGTCAGTTTGGCGTCGGTATGGCAGGAGGAGTCAGTTTCCAGTTCAGCGATATGCTTAGGGAAAATATCCTGACAACCACCATTCAGGCACAGGGCCGGATAGAGGATATAGGCGGACATGCAGTTTATGTTAATCAAAGCAGACGCATAAACTGGGGTGGGTTACTCACTCACATCCCGTACAGATCTGCACGTATGATGATTAGGCCGGAGACTATAAATGGCACTCAGGCAGAAAACCTTATAATGATTGAGCAAAGGGTATTTGAAAACGAGCTCGGGTCCTTCGGCAGCTACCCCATATCAAGAAACCTTCGCTTTGAGGGAGGAGTAAGCATGAGCAGGTACGCTTTCCGGGTAGACAGTATCAACAACTATTTTGTAGGGAACCGTCTGGTAGGCAGGGATGAACACACGCTTGATGCCCCTGATGCCTTCTATATGTACAGGACTTACCTGGCCTATGTTGGCGACAATTCCAGATTTGGGTTAACATCGCCGATGAGCGGTAACCGCTACCGGTTACAGGTGGACAGGTCATTTGGAGAATACAGTTTCTGGGGCCTCCAGGCAGACTATCGCCAGTATCGTCATATTCCACCGGTTGCCCTGGCATTCCGGACCATGCACTTTGGCCGGTATGGCCCTGATGCTGACGAGTTACGACCTGTTTTTGCAGGAAATCCGTTTTTTGTCAGAGGCTACAGTTTCAGGGCAATCACCCGTCCCGAAGAAACAACAGATCAGTATATAAGCATCAACAACCTGCTCGGTAGTAAAATTGCCGTGGCAAATGCAGAAATCCGCTATCCTTTTACAGGTCCTGAACAGTTTGCCCTGATAGAATCGCGGATGTTTTTCAGCGATCTGGTTCTTTTTGCAGATGGCGGACTGGCATGGCACGATTTTGATGACATAGAAATGAAATGGAGGCCGGCACGGGATGAGGAAACCCGCATACCGGTTTTCAGCACCGGCATAGCGTTACGTATAAACCTATTCGGCGCCATTATTGTTGAGCCATATTTTGCCCTGCCCTTCCAAAGACAGGCAGACAGGACGAGTGGAGTTTTCGGGTTTCACCTGTCAATGGGAGGATTTTAGATTGATCGGCGCCGTGCATTATAATCTCACACCGTTTTTAGCTTATGGGATTGGTATTCAGCAGTGTGGAACTTTACCTCCGGCTCCCTTTAAACTCCACTTTGCGATGGAAATCCTGGCTTTAGTTAATGTCTGGCAACTATGAACCTTCATGATGGACTTTAACCATCAAGTTATTTTTCAACCCGGCACACTATAAACATAAAGGCCATCGCCTTGAGGCGATGGCCTTTATGTCAGCCTTACCACATATACCTATCTAAAAACTCCATAAATAGCAGCAAACATGAGCAATATCAGGAAAACCCAAAAAAAACCGCTCAGTACAACCAATGATACATTTTTATCCTTTGAAGCGGCGCTTTTTTCACCTGCCCCTATCTCCCCGGGCTGATTGGGCGGGGTTACTGCTGCAAGAAATACAGCAAATGTCACAATAACGAACAGTATCGGCAGCCAGGCAATATTCCTGTATATAGGTCCGACAGGTTCGACCCAGGCTGCAGCTGCTATTCCTGCAAGAATAAGAACCAGGAAAAAGAGCCAGATATTACCCCATGGGCCGGCGAATTTAAAAATATAATAAAACAATGTGCCGACGAACAGTGCTCCAAGAACAGAAAAAATAATTTGAAAAAGTGTCATGATTTGTTTTTTAGCAGTTGATCTATCCCGGGGAATAATCCCCGGAGTATAATTTGGTTTATTGTCTACCGGCACAGTAGAGCCGGAGTGATGAACAATTTTAAGAATAAACAGAACTCCATCAATCAATCAATTAGTAATATCATTCAAGAAAAAAATCAGAGCTTCCTGCTTCTTCTCCGTCAATATATACTTTTGCTATGTATGTACCGCTTTCAAGGCTTACTGCATGGTCAATGTCAAAAGACATTGATACAGGATCGTTTTCATACATAAT
Source organism: Bacteroidales bacterium (assembly GCA_007131165.1). Classification (GTDB taxonomy): domain Bacteria; phylum Bacteroidota; class Bacteroidia; order Bacteroidales; family PUMT01; genus PXAP01. The sequence goes on from SLRB01000355.1 coordinate 28,841, forward strand.
TGTCCTTTGCTCTGTATAATAGCTGGTGTCTCCGGTATCTTCAATCCGGAAGGTCTCTGCCGAGGGATTCACAACATTCCCGTCGGGACCGGTAATTACCAGGTTGACGATCTTTTCGCCTGGATCGACAAAAATATTATCATTGATCTCAAAGCTCACTTTTGTAAGGTCTACCCTCCTGGCAACATCCATTTTTACCGGGTTACAGAGCCACCTTTCCCTGTAATTATGTGTGCAGATATTATAAGCTCTCAAAAATGCAGCTTCGTCAACCCTCTCTTCAAGCATGGTGTATTTCTCCCGTTCAGCAGCAAGCTTTTCTTTAAGCGTGGAAAGCTGAGCAACGAGCTCCTCTTTTTCCTCCTGAACCTCCTTGTACTTTGTCTCAAAAGCTTCAAGTTCTGTTATTTGTGCACGCAAATTATCCATCTCAATAACCTCACCCCGCAGCCGCCGTATTCTTTCTTCCCTGGCATGGATCTCCAGTTCTAGTTTTGCTGCAGTTTCACCGAGTTCCTCAATTTTTGCCTCTAATGTCTCAATATCAGCTTGCAACTGTACATTTGAAGCTTCAGCAGCTCGCTTTTCCTGTACAGTTTCGCTCAATTCAGTTTCAAGCTCCTCTTTTTCATCGCTGAGTGTGCCCTGACGAAGAAAAAGGAATACATTACCTGCCAGGGAAAGAAGCAGGACGACAGAAACAACAATACTGACAGTTTGTTGTGTTTCAAGTTTTTTTTCAAGTCGCTTTTCTCTAATATTTTCCATAACATAATTTGTTTTAAAAACCTTTGTAAAACAGTTAAATAACTAATAACCCTATATGGCAACCTTTGGGCCAATATATTCATCAGTCTGACGGAAACCTTTGCCAAGCCTCATGATATCAGCACTATCTTTTGCAGGCAAAGGATTAGACAATATTCGTGATGAGATTTCTACAGAACCCCCAAGTGTAGAATTTATACACAGACTGCAGGCTGCAGTCTGCAGGTAAGCAAGACCAGGTTATTCCCCGAGATTATATAATCTTATTTTATTATAGA
>SLRB01000020.1 GCA_007131165.1 Bacteroidales bacterium
ATGATAATAACCCGAAAAGTCCCAAAAAACACATTTTTCTATCCATTTGAATTTTTATTAATAGGATGATGCTTTAGTCCCGTAAATATAAGAAAGTTTGTCAAGCAATGCCTCGTACATCGCCGGACGGACCATTTCAAGGGTACTCCTGGCATAGTCACGCACTTCAACATGGTTTTCCCAGGTGTTGCATGGATCTGAATAGTCCCATTCTACCGGTCCGCTCGAATCGGTATAGTAGTCAGGCCGCTCATCAGGCAGAGGTTTGACGAACTTGCCGGCCCAACTCCCGGCAGTGGGATCGTCCAGATCGTTATCCGGATCGATCACATATAAAACAGAAGGGGTATCTCCTACCCTGAAATAGTGAGCCCAGGGCTGGCTTTCCACCACCTCCCAAATGTGCAGTCCAAGTGCACCATACTCTGTCAGACGTTCGAACATTTCATAAGGCTCGTTCCCGCTGAACATCCCCTCATAGGTCCAGTTTATCTCGAGCCACCACATGTTGTTGAACCGGCTGTCATTATAAATACGGTTACGGCCCGCCCCGTTCCAGTTAGGTTGTTCGCAGGGCTTATCGGCTAATTCCCAGTTTTCAGGTATGTATGGTCTGTGCTCTTCCATCATCAACCCGGTACCAATTGTTATCAACCTGATATTATCGGCCAGCTCAGGTTTCTGCCGCAATGCCTCACCAAAATTGGCCATGTTTCCCCAGACAAGGACGTAGAGCGGACTGCCACGGTAAGATGCGGCATTGTGGAAACGCTCGATCGCATCTTCCAGGTCAGTGGCAATAACAGCCTCCATGCAGGCAGGGTCAGGGTATCCCCTCTTTCCGAGATCATATTCATCAAAATCTTTGGCATAGGCTTCAACAGCGAGGATGCAAGCCTCAAAACCGCCGGCATACCACCTGTCAGGCACTATACCTTCAATATTAAGTTCATCGGCATACCACAACAGATGGATCAGTGACTGCCGGTCGTCAGGATCACCCGCGTCAATGTTAATATCGGTAAAAACAAAAACCCGCGGCACCGGATCACTCCCTGATGTACATGCGGGTACAAGGAATGCCGTTGCAGCCAGAATCAGAAAAAACAATTTAGGTTTCATACTATCAGGATAAAAATTATGACTTTTTCATACTTACCCCCCCATTTGCACCTTCCCATATCAAAAATACAAAGTAATTAAGAATAACTAAAGGCAAATGAGGCCTCATCCGGTCCTTTCAGCTTCATTATTACAAATTCCCTTTCGGGGAAAAGAACGGATTCGGGTTGAATCAAAACAAAGGCAAGTTTCCTGGAAAATCCTGACAGAACTTGCGGCCCTCATATTAACCACAAACACAAGTCAACAGACCAGTGGCTGATCAAATATAGCAATTTCAAAAAGTTAAAATAATGGGTTTCCATGCAGATGGTAATTGAAAATATAATATATTTACCGGTACTACCAAACAAAAAAAATTACCAAAATGACAAAAAGATCTTTATTAATTGGGATACTGGCAATTGCCGGTGTCTTTGCACTAAGTGCCGGCACCTCCCCTGTTGACGGCAAATGGAAGACTACCTTTAATTTTCCGGAGGGTGATGTTGAAGTGATCTATACTTTCAAGGTGGAAGAGGAGAAACTCACGGGAATGGCATCAACTTATATGGGTGATGCCTACATTTACAACGGCAAGGTTGGTGATAATGAGTATTCATTTGACCTTGATGTCGGAGGGTATATGGTCGGCCATAAACTAAAGTTTGAGCAGGAGGCGCTGAAGATGACAGTTGAGTATGAATGGAATCTTTATGAATTTACCCTCGAGCGGGTTGAGGATAAGGCGAGAGAATAGAAGAGAATAGAATAGAATAGAGCTGTACAGTATTACCCATCAGATATAGCCCTGACAGTCAATTGAACTGCACCATTGCCGTATCGCTTCTGAACATGGGTATTACATGAACCATGGCCATCAGTATGCAGGCCATTAGATTGCCGCAACTTGAACACTGGTTGGTACAGGGAAGTCCTGATCAGTCGTACTCTGGTTATGCACATAAGCCGTATTGGTACCTGTAAGGTTATTCATAATCCTTCCAGGTGTGGGTTCCAAAATAACAACATGAACCGGAGGCGATGATTGCAGCCCTGCGGAGTGCTTCAGTGTTGTTAAACCCCTCAGTAAGAAAAAAACAGAAGGCGCCATGCAGAACATCGCCGGCACCCAGGGTATCGACTGCATCTACCTGAGGCACGGGAATTTTTGCCATACCATCGCCGTCATAAATACGAATATCCTTCTCGTTATCTGTAAGCGCAATAAAATCAATACCTTTATCCAGCATCAGGGAGACGGTCTGATCTGTATCACGGCCAGGCATTACGAACCCACTGCTGCAGATTGCAATATTAACAGTGTCGAGAATACTCAGTGTCTCATCCTTCCAGCTTCCGCTGTCCAGTACTATTTTTGTTCCGTTCCTCTTTAGTTCGAGCAACTCCCGTTTAAGCTTATCTGAAAACACGAAACCATCGAGCATAATGA
>SLRB01000036.1 GCA_007131165.1 Bacteroidales bacterium
CGAGCAAGGGTGAGTACCGGAGGATGGTGAGCGGGGGCGGACTGGCAATTAACAAGCAGAAGGTTACCGATCCCGGGATGGCCGTTGATGCCGGACATCTTATAGGGGACAGGTACCTGTTGGTACAGAAAGGAAAAAAGAACTGGTTTCTTATTGTTGCAAGGCAATAATTTTATATTTTAGTTCGGTATCCCTTTCGGGGAGGTTAACGCTTCCGCAGCGGTTCCCGGCAGGCAACAATGGCAGGCAACAACGGCAGGCAACAGCGGCAGGCAACAGCGGCAGGCAACAATGGCATTCAGCCATTCTCCCGTGCGGTGGGACGGGACAGGTAATTAACCACTAATCAAATCAAGCGACCCATGGGAAAAAAACTCAAAGCAGGCAAAACCATGAGCTCCGGCGGACTCATACACTTTACCTGGCAGCACAGGGTGACCCTTATTACAGTCACTGCTGCCGCGCTTGTTGTATCCGTCATAGTATCCCTGCTCATAACCCCCAGGTACCGTTCGGAGGTAATACTCTACCCGGCCGCCTTCACCAGCCTGTCACGTTCACTTACCGGGCCCGCCGCTGCACGGGGCGACATGATGAGCTTCGGCGTCGAGTCCGATGCCGAGCGCCTGCTCCAGGTACTCCAGTCGGAGGTCATACGCGAAAGGATAATCGATAAATACAACCTGATGGAGCACTATGGCATCAGCGGCAGGAGCAGTTATCCCCGTACCGCGCTAAACAGGAAGTACGACAACAACGTGAGGGCTGGCAAGACCCGTTACATGGCCGTCAGTATCGAGGTCCTCGATGCCGATCCCGTCGTCGCGGCTTCAATGGCGAACGATATTGCCGCGTACGCCGATTCGGTAATGAACAGCATACTCCGCGAAAGGGCCGTCCTGGCCCTCCGCACCGCCGGTAACGAATACAGCAGGTTGCAGTCGGAAGTAGATGCACTGCAGGATTCACTGCGGCGTATTGCCGGTATGGGAGTTATACATTACGAAACACAGAGTGAAATACTTACCCAGGCCTACACAGAAGCTGTTCTCAGCAACAACACCGAAGGTATCGAGTATTTCCGCGGCAGGCTCGAAAACCTCTCCGAGTACGGCAGCCTTCACCTCAGCCTGCGTGAGACACTCGAGCAGCGCACCGAAAGGCTTAACGAACTAAAATCAGTCTACGACGATGCGCTCATCAACGCGGAGACCGTCATACCCTATAAATTCATAATAGATGAGGCAAGCGTTGCCGAAAAGAAAACCTATCCCGTGCGGTCGCTCATAGTTGCCGTATCGGTTATCGGCGCTTTCCTCTTCACCCTGTTTGCACTTGTGTTGACCGATGCATTCAAAAGGGAGATCCTGGCCGGGTCTAAAAAACATGGTAAGCACGATTGAGAGATACGAAAAGCCTTTGATTTACGTCTGCGCTGCGCTCTATATCATTGCCGGAGTCATGCTGGCGCTGCGTGAGTTTTACTGGTTCCACCTGCTCGCCTTCCTTCCGCTGGTTTTTTATCTTGCCTTTTTTGCACTCGACAAGCTGTTCCTTACCGTGGTGTTTCTCACCCCCCTCTCTGTTGAACTCAGCCGGCTGGCCGGCGGGGCGCTGCCCTTTGATATCTCCCTCCCTACCGAGCCCCTAATCCTGCTCATGCTGGTAATGATGCTGCTCCGCATGTTCCATTACGGGTATTACGGCCGGGAGGTCATCAGGCACCCCGTGAGCCTTGCAATACTCTTCTACCTTTTATGGCTGCTGGTCACTTCATTAACCAGCACCATGCCTGTAGTATCGGCAAAATTTTTCCTGGTCCGGTTCTGGTTCATAGCAGTCTTTTATTTTGCGGCCGTCCGCATTTTCACCCGCGGCTCTTCCATCACCGGGTTCCTTTGGTGCTATACAGCCGCCCTTGCCATTGTGGCCCTCTACACCCTTTACAGGCATGCCGGATACGGACTGATAGCACAGCAGGAGGCTCACTGGGTGGTGCGTCCTTTTTACAACGACCACACCGCATATGGTGCTGCCCTGGCCATGTTCATCCCTCCGCTTTTCTTTTTATCGGCACGGCAGGGGGCAACGCCCCTCGCCCGGCATGCTGCGGCAGGGCTGATACCCTTCTTTGTCTTTGCACTGGTGTTCTCCTACTCGAGGGCTGCATGGGTCAGCATTGCAGCAGCCCTGGCAGTGTGGGCCGTCATCAGGTCGCGTATTGGCACCGGCACCCTTGCTACCGTCACCCTCCTTACCGCACTGGCCCTTTTCCTGCTCCGTCACGACATAATAAGGGAGATGGAGCGTAACACCCAGGATTCGTCGGCCGATTTCCGGGAGCATGTCCGTTCAATAACCAATATTACCTCCGACGCCTCGAACCTTGAGCGCATCAACCGCTGGAACGCCGCTGCCGCGATGTTTGCCGAAAGGCCCCTTTTCGGCTGGGGCCCCGGCACCTACATGTTCAATTACGCGCCATTCCAGTACTCCTACAACCGGACTATCATAAGCACCAACCTGGCCGACGGGGGA
>SLRB01000173.1 GCA_007131165.1 Bacteroidales bacterium
ATGCCGGCAGTCCCCCGAAATGCAGTCCCCCCAGCAGCATCGCCCCTGCCAGTGCCGGCAGTACAAGCAGCATTATATATTTTGTCAGTTTTATCAAAGCGTACGGTGGGCCTGAGAACTCAATGAAGGCCCCCTCAGATAGTTCTGTCTCGGCCTCTGCAATATCGAAAGGCACCAGTCCGAGTTTAGCCTGGATGCAGAAAATAATAGCTATAAACAGCAGGATGCCCGGCAGGCTTCCGATAATCGCCCCACTCTCCTTCTGGTACTCAATAATCCCGTAGAGGCTTATGTTCATGCCCGATTTCAGTATCACTGCGGCAAAAATAAGCAGGAAGGTAAGCTCAAAGCCAGCCATAAGCTTTATCTCCCTTGAGGCCCCGACAGATGCAAGCGGGTTGCCTGATGCCAGCGCCCCGATGACATAGGAGAGCGAGGGGATTGTAAGGAGGTAGAATATGACAATTACATCGCCGGTAAATCCTGAAGTGATGCCAAACGCGGGCAGGAGTATGAAAACGGCTGATATCCCTGCACCGGACAGTCCGAGAACCGGGGCGGCCAGGAAAGTAATGACAGATCCGCGTGCCGGCACTATTGTCTCCTTGACAAGCAGCAGCTTCAGGAAATCGTAGAATGGCTGCATCAGTACCGGTCCCCGACGAAATTGCACCCACGCGGTCACCTTCCTGTCGAACCAGCTCAGGAGCCCACCGGCAACACCAGCAAACAGCAGTCCGGGAAATACAAGAAAGTAAAAGATCTGTTGTGCCATAACGTAATGAGATTGTCTCGTTTAGTTCCGGATCATGTTTCAAATGTGCCTGTGACCCGCTGCTGTTACCTGACCTGCTTCCGGCTACAGTGCCTGGCCAATGCAGACTTTGAGCAGGAATGCTGCTAACCTTTGCCGCCGGGTTTTTTTAAATTCTCCCACCCCTTTTCTTTTATGAGTATCCAGTCGTCGAGCTGGTAAATATCCTTGTCAGGGCTTTCATCCATATCAACCCATTGAACCGCTCCCGTGGGACTTCTTTTTATGAATTGCTCCACCTCTGCCGGGTCATTCAGGTCAAAGTAGTTCTCAAGGCTCCTCACGTGTTCAAAAAAATCGCTCATCATGGTACCGAAGGGGCATATGACCACGCATGATTTGCATGCAACGCAAAGGTTGGTGGAGCGCCTTACCATCCCTTCATCGTCCTTGTCAAGTGCATCGGCCGGGCAGGATGCGATGCAGGGGGCATCCTCGCACCTCCGGCAGGTGTAACGGAATATTGCCAGCTCCCGAAGGCTTTTCCTGCCATTGGTATTGGGAAATTCACCCAGTATACCATCGGCCCTGGGCAGGTCTGACGGCCTGCCCGGTCCGGGTTCCCTGATTTTCTCAAGGTCTATTAGTAGTTTTCTTGCCATTTTACTTTTAAGGTTATTGGCCAGGTTAACGGTCGGCAAACCGCTGTACCGGTTATGTAACCTTTTTCATCATTTCCATATGTCGGGCTGGTCCTTTATCTCGTCATACCTGAATACCGGACCATCCTTGCAGACAAAATGCTCTCCCAGCATGCAGTGCCCGCATTTACCCAATCCGCACGACATGTTCTTTTCCATGGAAAGATATATCTGTGTATCTTCATAACCCATTTCCAGGAGCTTCATCACACCGTATTTCATCATTATTGGCGGACCGCAGACCACCGCCACCGATTTGTCAATGTCCACTTCAACCTTATCGAGAAGCACTGTTGCCACGCCCACCTCTTCGGCCCATGATTCATCGGCTGTGTCGACAGTGCGGTAAACCTCGAACTTTTCCGTTTGCCTGAGGCTCTCAATATATGGTTTATATATGCACTCTGCCGGGTTTTTGGAGCCGTAGCAGAAGGTCACCTTTTCTATTTTATCCTTTTCAGCCTCAAGGTTGTAAAGCAGCGAGCGCAACGGTGCAAAGCCGCAACCGCCCCCGAGTACCAGGATCTCTTTCCCGAAAAGCTCATCGAGCGGGTAGCCCCTGCCGTAAGGACCCCTTATGCCCATGATCTCCCCCGGTTTCAGGTTGTGGATCTTTTCGGTAACATAGCCGGCTTTCATGATGGTTATCTCGATACGGTCTTTAACAAGCGGGGAAGAGGAGGGGGTAAAAGGCGCCTCTCCTGTCCCGTTAAGGGTAAGCTCGATAAACTGCCCGGTAGCAAAGGAGAACTCCCTTTCAGGTTTCAGCACGAAACTCCTGATCGTTGGTGATTCTTCGATCACCTCCAAAAGCTCGGCCCTGAGGGGCTTATATATATTATGATTATTCCCCATCATCTTCTGTTTGCATACAACTCATCAAGCAGTTCATTCTTGCTTATTTTACCTATGCATGTATCGATGCATCTTCCGCAGCCCGTGCAGGCAATAGATCTTAATTTCAACGGCCTCCACACATACTTGCAATAATACCGGTTCCTGAAACGCACAGGCAGTTCGCCGAGAGGATCCTCCCCTGCAGCAACCTTTTCGAAGCCCGGGTACTGGCAGGCATCCAT
>SLRB01000042.1 GCA_007131165.1 Bacteroidales bacterium
GGTTATATATTTTATCCGGTTATTCTTTGCTGATTGCCGGTCTCTCTTTTTGTTTATAAAATAAAATCCAATGCCTCCCAGCACGAAATATGAAAGAATTATTATATAAATGGTAATAATCATCTTAATTGATGTAATTCCGGTTATTCGTCGAATCTTATGTAAATATCAGTATTATTCCGAAAGCAAGCACAATAAATGCAAAGGTTTGTTTTATGAATCCTTCCCTGTTCCCTATTTTTATGCCGGTTGTCAGTTTCGGACCTGCAATTGAGCCAGCAACTGTACCTGCCGTTAGAAACCAGACCAGGGTAAGGTCAATTACCCCGAGAACCAGATGCCCTGCAAGAGCCGAAACGGTATTAATGAATATGATCATGAGAGAGGTGCCTGCCACCATCTTGAGAGGCAGTTTTATGGCAAACAGCCCGGCAAGTACCGGTGCTGTTCCGGAGGTGCCGAATGTTCCGGTAATTGCACCTCCGGCAAAACCGTAAAACGAGCCCCGGGGGATCCACTTTAAAACCTTTGACCTGATGCTTTTATCCTTACTTTTTTTATCCTTTTTCTCTTTCCTTTGGTTCATGATTATTAATATTGCCAGAAGTATGGAATAGACCCCGAAGGTGGTTTTCAACTGGTCAGGTGTCAGCAGGCCCGTAACAGAAGCACCTCCCAGGGCTCCCAGTATTCCTGCGATTCCGAATACCAGGCCTGTATTCAGATCAAGATTGCCATTACGGTAATGAACTGCAGCCCCGACGATACATATGGGCAGGGTGGCTGCCAGTGAGGTGGCTACCGCTATTTGGGCGGGAACTTTAAAAAATAGTATCAGCAAAGGAGGGAAGAAAAAGCCCCCGCCACCGCCTATGACCGAGGCCAGCAGGCCAATAACAAGACCCAGTAGTGGCAACCATAGATAACTGTATTCAAATGCGGAGTGGTATATCATGTTTCCGGATTAATTTATCGGCTGATTGCCTCTGTTTTTATCTTTGAGAACCCAGTAAAGCCCTTTTACGTTGGAACGCATTCGAGGTATGATCAGTTGAATTGTGATATGCTCTATAGCTGACATGATACCCCAGGCAATCATCAGGTAATAAAGCGGGGTTATGAAGCCATATGTGAAAAGAGCAATGAAAAATCCACCCTGGATATATCCTCCAATCCTTGTAGTATAGAGGTGAAAGCTGGGAAATTTTCCAAACTTAATCAGCGAAACAATGACGATAAGTGACATCATTACCAAAAAAGCAATAAAGCTTGTCAGATGCGGAATAAAGTCCTGAAGCCTGAAGATATAGATGCCGGTAAATGCCAGCAGGTATGTGAATATGTCAGCCAATGAATCCAGCCTTGCACCAAATTCAGACTCCATTTTGAATGCCCGTGCTATTAAGCCATCAGCAACGTCAGTCAGTAAGTTGATAACCAAAAACACTGCAAAGAGATTTTCCTTGCCAGAGAGTGCAAACCACAGAATGAAAGGGAAGGCCAAAAGCCGGTAAAAACCTAATATGTTCGGGATGGTGAAAATGCCTTTTCTTTCCATTTGAATAAAACAATCAGATTTTCTGAAGTTTAAACTTAATACATTTTTTTGAGAGGACAAAAACTGATCGTATCAGTCCATGCTGTTCAACTGAAAACCGGAAAAAGCAGGGTCTATTGCCAGGTAATGATTCAGTGGTGAGGTGGTGAAAGATAATATAACGTATTTTCAGTTTAATCCGTCAGTGATCTTCTCTCCCCTTAACATCGAAAGGAGGTTATCCGAGGCACGCTTCTGAAGCTCACCTGAAGCGGTGTCAGAGTACCATGCGTAATGTCCTGTAGCTACTACCCGTGGATGGTAGATCAGTAAATCCTGATCCTTGCCGGGTGGCTCTGTCTCAAAAACATCGATTCCGGCGCTGTGGATCATACTATTGTCCAATGCTGCAACCAGTGCACCGGAATCAATTATACTTCCCCTGGCTGTATTTATCAATACTGGCCGATTCTTCATTTCTGAGAAAGATGATGAATTGATCAAATGATGGGTCTCGTGCGTCAGATTGCAATGGATGCTTATCACATGGCTTTTTTCGAGTAATTCCGGCAAACTGCATTTTGCAGCTCTGAACTTCTTGAATTTACTGTCCGTTACATAGGGGTCGCAGGCCAATATTTTATCAAACAGCGTAGCTGCCTTCATGGCCAGATGGCTTCCTATTCGCCCCAGCCCTATGATACCAAGGGTCTTGTCATGAAACTCAAAGATGCCGGGTGAGGGAGGCTTCCCAAACTCAGGGTGCAGTGATTTTACACCCTGGAGCAGACTTCGCGAACAGGCATAAATCAGTGCGATGGCATGATCGGATACGCTATGGTTGCCGTATCCCTGTACATTTGCAACCTTAATATTCCTCTTTGACGCTTCTTCAAGGTCAATATTTTCATACCCGCTTCCGTAACGCGAAATTGCACGAAGCGTTGGTGTATGTTCCATGAATTTTTTATCCACCCTGGTTCCTCTTACCAGAATA
>SLRB01000379.1 GCA_007131165.1 Bacteroidales bacterium
ACCAGATTTCTGCCTTCACTGCAAATACCCAGCCCTATTATGTACTGATGGATGCCGACGGCAACCTGTTGGCGCCCCCGAGAGGCTATAACCTGAACACCGAAGAATTTGCAGAATTCCTGGCCACGGGTATTGAAAACTTCAGGGATAGCCGTTGATCCTTATAATTACCGCTGGTCATGCCCTGCAGACATTGTTGTGTAATCTGACGGTATAACTATAGCAGTCGTTTACACTTGCTGCCGTAATGTATTGGCTGTTAAAGCATATCTGCCTGTAGAATAATGCCTTAATCAGGTTTGCCGGCAGATCTTCTTTTACCGTTTACCAGGTAAACGCCGGCAAGGATAACTGCCGCCCAGAATGCCTGTGCAGGAAGGAACCCCTCGCCGTCCATTATGCCCCAGAAAACCGCGAATATCGGTATTATGTAAGTGACCGAGGCGGCAAACAGGGTTGTTGTAAACTTGATAAGTATGTTCATCAAAATGATCGCGATGAAACTGGAGAAAAACGCAAGGGCAACGACCGCCGACAAACTTGCTGCTGCTTCAGCCGAGCCTGTAACATGGCTGTAATCCTGAAAAAGAAGGTAAATGCCGGCAAACGGCCCTATAAACATAAAGCCAAGTGAAGCTATCGCAACACCGTCAAGCTCCCTGAGCCTGAATTTTATCTCATTTACATTTATGCCGTAACACATTGTTCCTATAACGGCAAACAAACCGTACCAGTTATTTGAGGCATCCATCTCAATTTTTTCTGCACCGGCAATCAGCCCTACCGCACCGGTCAGCCCGAGTATCAGTCCGGCTACGCTAACCCACCTCACTTTATTGGCATACAGAATAATACCTATCAGCAGTGTAAAGATGGGGGTAAGTGAATTGAGTATTCCTGCAACAGAGCTGTTAACCCCGGTCTGCGCCGTGGCAAACATGAAAGCAGGTATTGCATTCCCTATGAACCCTACGATAAGCAAAGATTTGAGATTGCCGCTGTTCAGCTTTTTCAGGTTTTTAATAATAAGCGGAATAAAAAAGATGAACGAGAAGAATATCCGCATAGCACCAACCTGCAGGTTGGTGAACGAAGCAAGGCCCCGCTTCATCAGTATAAATGAGGCGCCCCAGATAAAAGCAAGAAAAACAAGTGCGATCCACTGCCAGGACCTTTTCTGCAGATCAATAAGCATGCTGAAAATTTAAAAGCGTAAAGATAGTCAACCCCCGGTAAAAATATCTGCCGGAATGATGCCCGGAGAGTTTTTGATAAGTAAAATTGCATATTTTTGCATGATAAACCCAGACTATAAAATAGCCCTACCATTGCAAACGATCCTGATACTGCTGGCCAAAAGCATGGCTATAGGGCTGATAGCCTCAATCCCCCTGGGGCCGGTAGGTATACTATGCATTCAACGGACCCTTAGCAGAGGCGTGCTTTCCGGTTTTCTTACCGGTATGGGAGCTGCAGCAGCTGATGCATTTTTTGCAGTTGTGGCGGTTTTCGGGCTCTCATTTATAATTAACTTTATTGAGTCACAGCAGTTTTTAATGCGTACTGCTGGCGGCGCCTTACTTATTATGATAGGTCTGAGGATATTTTTGTCCAACCCTGTAAGGGTCTTGCGCGCAGACCGCAACAACCAGCAAGGCAGGCTTTCTGATTTCTTTTCCGTTCTTTTGCTGATGCTGACCAACCCCCTCGCAATATTTTTATTTCTTGCTGCATTTGCAAGCCTCGAACTTGTCAGCCCGAATCCCGGGCCACTGGTTGCTTTCACCATTGTAACCGGAATCCTTGCAGGTGCTTCACTCTACTGGCTTTTGCTCAGCAGTTTCATAAACATATTCAGGAACAGGTTCCGTATCAGGATGCTTTTCAGGATCACCCGTTCGGCCGGAGCACTGATCATCCTATCTGGAATTGCTTCCTTATTAAGTATAATAATCTAACTACCGGTAAACCCATGCAACTCATAAAAACAGAAGACCTGCTCCGGGCAGGCAAGCTCAACAAGGTTGGAGGAGAGAGCATAGCCCGGCTTCTCATGCTCCTGTTAAGGTATAACAGGATTAACAAGCTATATTCCAGGGCATGGGACAAGGATGGCATGAAGTTCATTGATGCGCTGATCAGGGAACTGGAGATTAACTACGAGCTAAGTGACGAGGAGCTGCAGAGGATACCCGCCGAAGGACCGTTCATCACCGTTTCAAACCACCCTTACGGGGGAATTGACGGTCTGTTACTGCTACATGCATTAACCAGGCGGAGGAAGGATTTTAAAGTGATGGCCAACTTCCTGCTCAGGCGCATTGATCCCATTAACGACTATATCCTCCCTGTCAACCCTTTTGAAAAACTAAAGGAAGCAGGCTCAAACCTAACCGGAATAAAAGAAGCATTATTGCATCTCCGCTCAGGATCACCTGTGGGCATATTCCCTGCAGGGGAGGTTTCGACATACAATGATGAATGGACAGACGTAACCGACAAGCAATGGCTTAATCCGGCCATCAAATTCATAAAGAGAGCAGGAGTCCCTGTAGTTCCGGTCTATTTCCAGGGAACAAACAGCAGGATATTCCACCTCCTGGGAATGATACATCCCGTTCTTCGTACTATAAAACTCCCCTCTGAGCTTTTCAACAAAAAGAACAAACTAATAAAGATCAGGATAGGTAGCCCTGTCTCTGTCAAAGACCAGGAAGAGTTTACCGATATCTGCAGGTACGGAAGATACCTCAGGGCAAGAACCTATTCGCTGGGCACCAGTATTGAAGTAAAAAAATTCTTCAGGTATTCTATCCGGCGATCAGTCACAGAGGAACCTCTTATTGAGCCGGTACCAAAGGAAAAATTGCTGGAGGATATTGAGAAGCTAACGGGCTTCCTGCTGTTTAAAAGCGGCAATTTCAGTATCTATTGCGCACCGTCGGTTATCATGCCAAATATAACAAACGAGATAGGCAGGTTAAGGGAGATAACCTTCAGGGATGTGGGAGAGGGCACAAACCGCAAGATCGACATAGACGAGTTTGATCTGTATTATCACCAGCTGTTCGTCTGGGACGATGACGAAAACAGGATAGTCGGGGCCTACAGGGCGGGCAAGGGCAAAGAGATAATAGACAAGTACGGCCTGCAGGGACTCTACATACAAACTCTTTTCAGAATCGACAAGAAATTCATCCCGGTGCTTGAACAGTGCATTGAGCTTGGACGCTCTTTCATTGCAAGAGAGTACCAAAAGAAACCCTTGCCCTTGTTCCTGCTGTGGAAAGGCATACTCTATTTTCTTATCAAAAATCCTGACTACCGGTATCTTACAGGACCTGTTAGCATAAGTAACAGGTATTCGGATTTCTCAAAAGGGGTAATCATAAAATTCATAACCGAAAATTACCTCAACCATGAATTTGCAAAGTATATAAAACCCAGGAACAAATTCCGTGTCGAACTGAAAGATGTAGACACCGATATCATCCTTGGCGATTCAAAAGACCTGGGTCGCCTTGACAAATTCATAAGAGACATAGATCCGAGCCACTATACCGTGCCGGTGCTGCTGAAAAAATACCTTAAGCAGAGCGGTAAAATAATCGGATTCAACATAGACCCAAAATTTAATAACTCGCTGGACGGACTCCTTATCCTGGATCTGTATGATGTACCACTCGAAACTATAACCGCACTTTCAAAGGAGATAAAAGACGAATCTCTTCTGGAACGTTTTTACGGGGCAGATCCTAAACTATAGCTGATAAACGCGATCCTGGAATACCGGAACAGTACCCGGGTAATACAATAAATGCCGGACATCAGGCATAACAATCACATCCTGTATGTGCCCGCATAGGTAGCGTAATCCGGTTCAAGCGGCGACTCGACAAATAGTATACGGCTGTCGCTCTTTGCCGACACCGGCAGGTTCTCCTCTTCCTTGACAATGAAAAAATCATACTGATCAAGCGAATCCCGCTTTACGGAAAGGCTTCCTTCCAAAACAAACCCGGAAACAAAGGTTTCCTTGCGGCATAAGTAAATATGATCACCCTGGCCAAAAGAAACTTCCATGACCGAGACCCCGGGTGTCTGAACCCGGGCGGGAGAATTTTCTCCAAGGTAAACCTTGGTGCTCCGCCCTTTTTCTATACTGATCGGAAACCTGTCAGATGCATAATTATTATAATATGCCGGTTGATTGAGTGCTTTCTTAAGGTTCGGGTCGAGCCATACCTGCAGCACCGAGCTGCCCGGTAAAAGCTTCTCTTTACGCATAAAACCGTTACCGGCCATAATAACCTGCATATCACCCGCGGCGAGGTTCTTCCAGCCCCTGTAACTATTATCATAGTGCTCTAACTCCCCGCTTAACACAAAAGTCAGTATTTCAAATCCTTTGTGTGATTGTTCTCCTGTTGCAGCACCCCCTGGTGCCAGCATGTGTGACCAGTAAAAAATATTTGAATAGGGGCTCAGCAGTCCGTTATCCTCAAAAAACCCCACAGGCTTGCGCTCCACCAGGCCTGTATCATGCCTGGCTGAAGCCTGTTCCTCCTTTGAATAAGACATCATTGCCATAGCTACCTTGATCTTATTACCGGTGTATACGGTTATAAAGATAATCAAAAATATCAACCAGGCAGGAAAGGTTATTAAACCAGGATTATTATTACTATTTTAGTGACCATAACCAATACTCTATTCCAGATGCACAACCTGAGATTATTATTACTTTTACTTGCTTCGGCAATTGTTCTTGCCGTAAGCAACATAACCGGCAAAGAAGATATTGAATCAATAGCGGCAGAGATACACCGCGAAGTACTTACACTTGACAGCCATACAGACACCCCCCTGCTACTGTCAAGGGATGATTTCGATATAGGCCGGCGTAACAGTCACCTCCAAAGAGGCGGCCAGGTTGATTTTCCAAGGATGTTCGAGGGCGGACTTGATGCTGCATTTTTCGCCGTATTTCTGGGACAGGGAGAAAGAACCACAGAGGGGAACAAGGCGGCCAAAGAGAGGGCGATGCATATCTTTGAACTGATTCACAGTGCAATTGACAACCATCCCGGTATGGCCGGACTGGCTCTATCGGCCGATGACGCATACCGGTTAAGAGAAGAGGGAAAGCTTGCCATTTACATTGGCCTGGAGAACGGGTATCCTATCGGACGTGAAATTAACCTGGTAGACAAATATTACGATCTGGGAGCAAGGTACATAACCCTCTCCCACTCAAGGAACAACGACATCTGCGACTCATCGACCGATCCCGCAGGGCCCGAGCACGGGGGATTATCGGAGTTCGGGCGGGATGTTGTCAGGAGAATGAATGATCTGGGCATGATAGTTGATGTAAGCCACATCAGCGACCAGGCTTTTTACGACGTCCTTGAAATATCGCAGGCTCCTGTTGTTGCCAGCCACTCAAATGCAAGAGCTTTGTGCGACCATCCCCGGAATATGGATGATGATATGCTTATCGCACTAAAAAACAACGGGGGGGTTATACAGGTATGCATACTCAGCGCCTATGTAAAGACCCCGGAGCCAAACCCTGCAAGGGAGGCGGCCCTTGACGAGGTGCGCGAAAAGTTCAATCATTTCGAGGGCCTGACTGATGAAGAAATGGAAACCGCACGTGAAGCCTGGTTCGGGGTCCAGGAAAAGTATCCCCGCGAACTGGCGACCGTCGCCGACCTGGTAGACCACATAGATCATATTGTTGATCTTATCGGGATAGACTATGTAGGTATAGGTACCGATTTTGACGGCGGGGGTTCACTTGACGACTGCAGGGATGTTACCGAAATAGGGAACATCACCCTGGAGCTGGTCAGGCGGGGTTATACCATTGAGGAAATTGAGAAGATATGGTCGGGCAACTTCATGAGGGTATTCAGGCAGGTGGAATCAAAAAGATCCCGGTGAAACACCAGGATCTTTTGAATATCATATTGCATTGAAAATATTATGCGCTTCCCGGAACCGGGGGTTCAGCCGGTATATCAACCGATCCCATTTCCATTGTTTCCGGTCCGAGTCTCATAGATGAGTTCATCATCTCATCCCAGGTAACTTCCCGTCCCGTATATGCAGAAACGCGTCCCATCACTGCATTCATACAGGCTTCAGCGACATTCTGTGTCTCATTGATATAGTCGCCGGTACGTATTGCTGTTACAAGATTAATGTGTGTCTGGTCGTATGGGCTTACAGCAACACTACCGGTGGGCTGGCCGTCATCGCCTACCGGGTACTGGTACTCCCAGATAAGGTTACCGTCATAGTCCCATATCCTGTTCTGAGCATTGGTGTATCCTTCGGTTCCGAATATTATTTCAGAAACATTGTTTGTACAGCCGTTTATCTGCCGGCACATACTATGCATATGCCTTTCGTCGTCAAAGGTAAAGTCGACACTGAAAAAGTCGTACTGGTCGCCGGTAGGCCTCCTGTGCCTTCCACCGAAACCGAGCGCCTTGACCGGGCGTTTCTCGAAGAACCAGTTCACTACATCAATATTGTGAACATGCTGCTCAACAATATGGTCGCCGGATAACCAGCACCAATTTACCCAGTCGCGCAGCATGGCCTCCATGTCTGTCCATCCCTCCTGCCTTCTTACAAACCAGAGCTGCGACTGGTTCCAGTAGCAGTTGGCAGAAACAAGGTCGCCAATTGCACCGTTCTTGATCATCTCGAAGGTCTTGACATAATCGCGCTGGTGACGTCTCTGTGTACCGGCAGTCACGTTCAGCCCTGCCGATTCTGCCATCCTGCCGGCTGCCATTACCTGCCTGATACCTACCGGGTCAACTCCTATGGGTTTCTCGGCAAAGATATGCTTGCGGTTCTGTACCGCGTATTCAAAACTCGCCGGCCTGAAATATGGAGGCTCACAAAGAATTACGACATCAACGTTGGTGTCGATAACCCTCCTGTACGCGTCAAATCCTGTAAAGCACATATCATCGGGTACCTCAACGTTCTGTTTTTCCCTGAGCTCATTCCGGCACCTGTCAAGACGGTGCTGGAAAACATCGCCAAGTGCCGCGATCTCGAGATTCGGGCCGCTGTTCAGAAAATTAATGGCTGCACCTGTACCGCGGCCTCCGCATCCGATAACGCCGGCTCTGAGCAACCGTCCGTCAGGAGCCTGGTCTGGAAACACGGGTGCTACATATGTGGGCCTTCTGCTGCATGATGAAACAACGGCACCAACGCCAAGTGCACCAATGGCACCTATGGCTGCAGCATCACCAAGAAATTTGCGCCGGCTTAAAGACTTCTTTTGATCCATAATGGTAGTGGTTAGGTTTTAAAAATGATTTGGTTTTTTTATAATAAAGATTGCAAGATGTATCGATTTATTGCCCGTCAGGGTCCCACTCCATGACCACCCTGAACCCGACCTCGCGGGTATCGGTATACCACCATTCGCTTTTTGGTATCTGTGGGTCGGTCATCTGCCATGCCGCTTGCCTGGTGTGCCTCCTTGCCGCAACCCTTACATCGGCAGCATCGGAATTGAATGACCCTCCCCGTATCACACGCTCGGTACCCGACTCCGGTCCACGCGGATTGACTACCGTTCCCTCAGGATATAGTGAATAGGCATCAGGTGCATACCAGTCGCCTGTAAACTCATAAACATTCCCCAGCATATGCTCCAGACCGAAAGGATTTGGCCATACCGTACCCGGCGGCTCGGTGCGCGCCATGCTGTTCTCCCTGTAAATCACATAGGAGTTTATCACGGTTGTGTCAGGGCCGAATATCCTGTTCCATAACCGATCACGGCTAAAATTCCTCGGATCGCCCTCAAAGAAATAGGGCGTCTCGGTACCGCCTCTTGCCGCATACTCCCATTCGGCCTCGGTGGGCAGCCTGTAAGTCCTGCCGGTCATTGCCGACAGCCACCTGCAGTAGGTATCTGCAGCATGCCATGTCATTGTTATCGCAGGCCTGGAGCCCATTCCCCACCCCTGGTCGGGAAGCCCCCACGGCGGTGTGGGTCCCGAAATGGCATCAACCTCGCCCAGGTTTGTGGCATATACGTTGTCCTGCCTGCCCTCTGCTGCAGTTGCGTTATAAAATGCCAGGAACTCATCCCAGCTCACCTGGGCACGGCCCATGAAGAATGAGCTGACCTCAACCTCCCTTACTGGCCCTTCATTATCCTCCCTCATTGGCTCGTCAGAAGGACTCCCCATTCTGAAGACGTCTCCCGGTATGGCAACCATGTCGAAGCTTACAGCAGTACCGGGTATCCTTTCAGTGAAATCAACAAAATCTTCAACAACGGCCGGTTCTGAGAAAACCTCCCTGTCAACCTCCTCATCAACGCCAAACTGGATGCCTTCCTGAACAAGCTCTGAGTAGTGCCCGGTGTAAAGGTGGCAATTGAGGCAGCTCAGATCATCCTCATGCTGCTGATAGTACAGGTGGGCCTGCTGCCCGTCCTGTGTAAGCTGCATGGGGAAAAGGTTCTGGTGGCACCTGAGACATGATTCGTCATAAGTGAAGTTGACAGCCTGCTCTACCGTCCGCTTGGCCTCCCAATTTATCGACTCGGGGTCCTTGAAAAGCCAGCCGTATACATCCTTGGACCCGTGTTTTGCCTTGGCAAGCAAATAGTTAAGGTCGCCCGGAGGAGGAAGGTGACACTCCGCGCACTGCACATATATTCCCGTGCGGTTATCATAATGCGCCGATTGCCTCCATGAATCTTCGGCATGAGGGTGGACATGGCATGCATAGCAGAACTCGTTTGTCGATGTGTAACGTACTACGCGGTCGCCAATATAAAGAAACAAAGCGGTCAGGACCACGGGCAGTATAATAATGTACCTGCTCCCGTTCCTAAAAGATCTTCTTTTACTCATCTGTTGATATAATCATTGAAATAAGGAAACTCACTCAAACAGATCTGATAACCTGTATATTTTATAAAAGCAATAATAAGCATATTTTTTAAAAATCCTAATGATATTTCCGCCATTTTCGTATCAGGGGCAGGTTGCCGTCATCCCCTGTCACCTTCATATTTCACGATTTTGGTCCTTGCACCTCTCTCAGGTTAATAACTTCTCCAGGCAGCATTTTACTACCGGATCAAGCTTAACCCTCAAATCCTCACGAAGACGGGACATTTCTTCAAAATCGGCGGGATGGTTCTTCGAGGCACGGTATTGTCCAATTATCCTCCCTGCCTCTTCCGAATACCTGTAACACATGTGCGCCAGAATGCCCAGCACAGGCATTGCAACAATCGCGGGAAACAGATACTCAGGAGGTATAAGGAAATACAGCACCAGTCCGGCTATAACATAATTGAGGGGAACCAGAAGAAACCCAAGCACAAACTTGTATGAACTTATAAACTGCAAGTCTTTAAGTTGCATCAAAGCGAGCCGTATCAAAACCAAAGGCAGCATATGAATGAGTGCACCCGCCAGAAATACCGGAAAACAGAGCACTCTTAATATCTTTGCTGAATATGCGCCCGACCGGCCCGGACAATGACCACCCGGCGAAGGGATGCCATGCCTGTCAAGCAATTCCAGGAGCTTCTCCCCTTTATCGCGCAACCTCCCGGCAGCTTCGGGCTCACGTTCAAAATACTCATACATTGATTTGCAGAATGCCCTTTGTAAAATAAACCTGCATGTACCATCGGCGCCATTCATCACTCTCCTTTTGCCGGCCTCATCTGAACCTGTTTCTATAAGGAGGCGGTCTGCACGGTAATTCGCCTCATCCTTAATGTCTATAATCAATTCGCTCATCCTGCCGGCAAGATCTTTCCTCATGGCATTTATCCCCCTTTGCGGGTGTACGCGGTAAAGATCATAATAATCGCTTACAGCGAGCGGCCTGCCGTAATTCACAACCAATTCTTCCCTGAAGCGGTCAGTATCGGTAAAATCAAGCCCGGCCGGTACAATACTCACGTTTTTTCCGGATTCTTCAATTGCCCTGAAGGCAATGCGGAATATCCCTTTCTTAAGAGTCCGTAGGCGCTTTTGCTCTCCATGGTTGCCTTCAGGCATTATGCCTATGCACCCCCCCTGTGCAAGTACAGCTGTCGTATTCCTGAAAGTGTCCTCATTCTGACCCATGGTCCCTACCCCATCCCTGAACCGGTACACCGGCATTATTTTTAAAAACCGGAGGATCATTGCAGCAAGCCGGTTTTTGAAAATATCGGCCCTGGCAAGGTAAACCGGTTGATAACGGTTGGTCAGCAGGACTGCCAGTGCATCCATAAGTGCATTCCTGTGATTTGCCGCAAAAATCAGTCCGCCATCGTCAGGTATATTTTCCCTTCCATAAACCCTGATTTTCCGGTAAAAAATATAAAAGGCGGCCCGGGCCAGGTTTTTCAGTATCCTGTAACCTGTTGACCTGCGGCCAATAATTAATTCACTTTCATTGTGCATCACAGCAAACTACCTCAGTTAATACCCCGGGAATTTAATTGGTAAAGCATATACAGCCTTAATAAAGGGCAATATAACTATTATTTAAGAAAATCCAATTACGTCACACCGCCCCGCCCCGGCTACTTGTGTTGTATTAAAGATTTTGCAGTATATAATTTGTAATTTAGCCGCGTGCGATCATTCAAAAAATCCGGCATATAATGACCGGAAAAAAGAATAAATCCATAGTACTGTATGATAATCATTTTGTACTGTGTCCCCTGCAGTGCATTTCATCATTTGCAGAGACAGGAATGACATCTTCAGGTTCGCGTTACTGCAGGATACACTTTCACAACAAGGACCCGGGCTGTCATCCGGCTGTAAAGGAATATGAGAGCGTAATACTTATTTAAGGGGGCATAAAATATTACAGGCCGGCAGCCGTTCTGAAAATCATGCGAAGGCTTTCAGGTGGTTGGCCGTTACTTTACCTGCTTATGGTGATCGCCGCACCCATTCGCGACTTTTTTTATAAATTTGTCGCCAAAAGAAGATATGGCTGGTTTGGGAGATATGACAGTTGTCCTTTACCTGATGAAAGCATAAGGGGGATGTTTATTAACAGCATCCCCGGGATAAATGATCTAAAAAAAGAACCTGGTTTATGCGTAAAAAATTTATGTTCTGGATAGCTGCAGGCTTGACAACTGTTTTGTTGTCAGGATTTTCGATCAACACATTCAATTCAGGAACCAAAGATCTGGAAACAGGCGGCACTAATGTTAATTATTTTGCTGTAAGGTTTAATGACACCTTAAGTGTTAATGACACCATCAGTGTAGCCGATACCCTGCAGATCAATGACACACTGCAGGTCATCGACACACTGCAGGTCATCGACACTCTGCAGGTTAACGACACACTAAAGGTTAACGATACTCTGCAGGTTAACGATACAATAACCATTGCAGAAGAAGAAACTGCTGAAATTGAACCCGAAGAGGAAAAAGAGCCCGAGCCGAGCTACTGGTCAAAAGGTATCCATACCGCTCTGAACTTCTCGCAAATATCTTTGTCCAACTGGTCGGCAGGGGGACAGAATTCTGTTTCGTTTAATTCATTTTTCAACGCTTATTTCAATTATGAAGCCCCCGATGATAGATTAACCTGGGAAAATACACTTGACCTGGGATACGGGCTGATAAACCAGGAACACCGCCGGACCGTCAAGAGTGATGACAAGATTGACTTTTCAACGAAGCTGGGGAGAAAGGCGTCCGACACGTGGTCATACACCACACTGCTAAACTTTCGTACCCAGATGGCCCCGGGATATAAATCTCCCGGCGATACAGTGAAAATTTCAAACTTCATGGCGCCGGGCTACCTGAACCTGTCATTCGGTATGAACCACAGGTTTGACGAGTACCTGACCTTTTACATGTCACCTATTGCAGGCAGGATAACTTATGTGTATGACGAAGATCTTGAAGGTTCGTTCGGGGTCGGGGAAGGAGAGAACAAGAGATATGAGTTTGGTGGTTTTATAAGAGTGCAGTTCAGGGCTACGCTCATGGAGAATATTTCGGTCAATTCACGATTTGAGGTTTTTTCCAATTACCTGGACAAACCGCAGAACATGGACATCAATGCAGAGGTGAGGATAAACATGCAGATAACACGTTTTATCGCTGCCAATCTCCTTATGCAGATGATGTATGATGAAAATGTCAAGGTAAGACTTCCCGACGGCACCGAAATAGGTCCAAGGCTTCAGTTAAAACAGGTGTTCGGACTTGGTTTTTCCTACAGGTTCTGACAATATCTTCACGGCACCCCGTAAAACCGGCAACCTCCATAATCAGTCCGCAATATGCCTGTAATAAAATTTCAGGAAGGGGGAAAATCAATTGCAGCAAGCATACTGGCATTGCTGCTTGCAACCGGGGCTGTTGCCCGGACAGATACTTTGCACCGGGCAGACCTTGACAAAAGACGGTTGTGCATCACCCTCTCTGCAACCGCGTTTACCTGGGGAGGCGGACTGCTGCTGCTGAATGAGGCATGGTACAAAAACTATCCTCGCTCTTCATTCCATTTTTATAACGATATGGGCCAGTGGTATGACATGGACAAGACAGGACACTTGTTCTCATCCTACACCCTGAGCATGACAGGTATCCATCTTATGAGGCAGACAGGTATGGACGGGAAAAGAGCGGCCTGGTTCGGGGGACTGTACGGCCCGGTTTTTCTGTCGGCAATTGAAATACTCGACGGGTTCTCTGATGAATGGGGTTTTTCGGTACCCGACATGGCATTTAACATAGCAGGCGCGGCAGTTGCCGTCTCGCAGGAGCTGCTGCTCGGAGGGCAGGCGGTCAGGATTAAATATTCCTACCATGAGAGCGGACTGGCCGGGTACAGGCCCGATGCACTTGGCAGCAATTTACCTGAAAGATTGCTTAAAGACTATAATGGCCAGACGCACTGGCTCTCAGTCAACCCAGGTGCTTTAACTGAAACTGCTCTGCTATTGCCCGGATGGCTAAGTTTTGCCTTTGGGTACGGGGCACACGGCATGCTGGGAGGTTACTCCAATCCAGCATCGGCCGGAGGCCGGGAACTGCCTCACTACGAAAGGTACAGGCGCTTCTATATTGCCCCTGATATAGACCTGTCGGCTGTTGATACCGGTTCGGCATTTTTCAACAAAGTTCTGCGCTCGCTTAATTTCTTGAAAATACCATCACCTGCTGTTGAATTCAACAGGGTTGACGGGGTAAGGTTTCATTTATTATTTTACTGATGTGGCTTATAACCCGTGTCAGAAAGGGAAACAGTTCCCGCTAATGCATCAAATTTTTATTCCTGTTACCCAACCCGCCTCCATGTTGCCCGGAACCTCATTACAGTCAATGCCTCAACGCAGCAAACCTTCAGCCCGGGTAGCAAGGAAGGCGTTACAAGATCAGGCTTTGCCGGTAAGCTTGTCTATAACCCTCCGTTCCTTCTTCGTAGGACGGCCTGCCCCCCGCTCCCTTCTGGCAAATATCATCAGGTTTTGATGCTTTGACTTATCCTTTTCCTCTTCGGGTGTTATGTCTTCCATATAGTTTTCAACAGCTTTTGCCGGCTGCCTCTTCTCAACTACCTGCAACACCCTGTATGAGTATAAAGATGGTGGGCGCCTGACCATAACGACATCACCCTCCCTGATTATCCGGGAGGGTTTGACAGGGACATCCTGAATGGTCACCCTGCCCCTGCGGCAGGCCTCGGTTGCCTGGCTACGCGTCTTGAAAATCCTGACTGCCCAGAGCCATTTGTCTATCCTTGTGCCGTTTGCATCTTCACCACTCTTTCCCATGCCTGTTGCTTTAACTGCCAGACTTCAGCAATAATTATTCAAAAGCAGCATACCTCCTACCTCTTATTGTAGACATTCATTGTCCGTTCGATACCCGCAGTAACAAAACTGTGAATAGCATCTATTACTTTATCGATCCTTTCGGGCAGTATCTTCTTTTCTTCTTCATCCATTTCGCCAAGCACGTAATCCACCTGTGAACCATAGCGGTATTCACTTCCAATCCCAAAACGCAGCCTGGCATAATCCTGCCTTCCAAGTACCTGACTGATATTGTAAAGGCCATTATGCCCGCCGTCGCCTCCCTTTGCCCTTATCCTTATAGTGCCAAACGGAAGTGCAAGGTCATCAACAATAACAAAAAGGTTTTCAACCGGTATTTTCTCCTTTTGCAGCCAGTAATTAACAGCACGGCCACTAAGGTTCATATATGTAGTAGGTTTCAAAAGAACACAGGTGCGACTCCTGTACCTGTGGCGGGCTATAAAGCCGTAACGTTTGTCTTCAAAAGAAATATTGGACACTCCTGCAAGAGTGTCCAATACCATAAACCCTATATTATGCCGTGTATTGGCATATTTTTCACCAAAATTCCCCAATCCGGCAATGAGGTACTTCATGGGCACCTGTAATAAATATCAAATCATCAGCTTTCAGACTCTGAATCACCTGCTCCTTCACTCTCCCCGCCTTCTGATTTTTCTCCTTCACCTTCTGCTTCTGCTTCTGCCGCTGCTTCAGCCTCTTCTTCTTCCGGTGTCAGACCGCGGGAAGCTCTTGTAAGCTTGACAGAGGCAACCACGTGATTTGGAGAATCAAGCATTTCAAGGCCGTCAAAACCCAGTTCGCCCACCTTAATTGATTTACCAAGGCCAATATTGGTTACATCAACATGGAGGATGTCGGGGAGATCGCCCGGCAATGCACGCACTCTCAGCCTGCGGGCCTCAAGGGCAAGCTTCCCGCCCTGTTTGACGCCCTCGGGCACACCGTTCAGCTGAACCGGCACTTCTATCGAAACGGGCTTATCTTCATAAACCCGGTAAAAATCCATGTGCAGTATTTTGTCGGTTACCGGATGAAACTGGATATCCTGCAATATAGCATTATATACCGTTCCGCCGATATCAAGCTTCAGAAGGTGGACGCTGGGACTGTATACAAGATGGCGAAAATCGTTTTCGGGAGCTGTAAAGTGAATATTCTCCTCCCCGCCATATAATACGCACGGCACATTACCCTGCCTTCTCAGTTTTTTTGAATCCTTTTTTCCTACAGCATCACGCAGGCTGCATTTAATTTCTAGCAACTTCATTAATTGTATATTTAACAGTTAATAATGGGTGCTACTTAGTTCCGGAGAAAGTGCGCAGGTTACGCCCGTCCGGTACTCCATCACACCATTGTCTGCAAATTTTGGAGGTGCAAATATAGTAAACTTATACAATAAATGTGGAACTGATTGACTTGTAATTATAAACTTTGTCAATCACCTCGGCAAACAGGTCGGCTACCGAAAGCACGGTAATTTTTTCCGATTTCTGCTTAAGTGGTATTGTGTCTGTAACCACTACCTCGGTTATAGAGGAATTTTCTATTTTTTCAACCGCCTGACCTGACAATACCGGGTGCGTTGCAACAGCTCTCACCGATTTGGCGCCGTTTTGCATCATAAGGTCGGCTGCCAGCAGCATCGTGCCAGCGGTGTCTATCATGTCATCAACAATAACGACGTTTTTACCTGCAACATCACCTATTATCGTTATTTCATCAACGTAATTTGCCTTCTTCCTGAGTTTATAGCAAATAACCATTTCTGAGTTGAGAAAGCGGGAATACGCATTGGCCCTTTTAGTGCCTCCCATGTCGGGAGCCGCTATAACCAGGTTGTCAAGCTCCATTTTTTTAATATGGGGGACAAATATGGCAGAAGCATAAAGATGGTCTACGGGTACGTCGAAAAATCCCTGTATCTGGTCGGCATGCAGATCCATGGTCATCACTCTTGAAACCCCTGCTTTTGTCAGCAGGTCGGCAACAAGCTTTGCTCCTATTGAGACCCGGGGCTTATCCTTCCTGTCCTGCCGTGCAAAACCAAGATAGGGTACCACTGCAACCACCTTGTAGGCTGAAGCCCTTTTAGCTGCATCAATCATGAGCAGCAATTCAAAAAGATTTTCTGCAGGAGGGAAAGTAGACTGCACTATGAAGACAACACAACCCCTGACCGATTCTTCAAAACAGGGCTGAAATTCGCCGTCGCTGAACTGCACCACTGATGATTTGCCGAGTTCCATACCATAACCCTTGGCTATCTTATCGGCAAGGTACATGGATGACTTTCCTGAGAAAAATTTGATGGGAGCTTTATCGGGCATCTGTATTCAATTGTTGGTTATGATGTCAGGATTGCAAAATTAAAAATTATCGGCAAACTTTTAAAATTATATTATGCGAGAGGGGTTAACGTGGAACAAAATTCCTGTTTGCTGCATCAATATAATCAAGAATTTCGTCCCTGCCCCGGTGGTCGGCCGCCGAAGTGCAAAACCAGGGTGGCAGGGTTTCCCACTCTTTTTTCAGATACCTGGCATATACATTAAGGTTTCTTTGAAGCGCATCACGGGATAATTTGTCGCATTTTGTAAAAACAATGGCAAACGGCACTCCATTACGGCCAAGGGAACTGATAAAAGACATATCTGAAGCCATCGGCTCGTGCCTTGAATCTACAAGGGCGAACAATGATACCAGGTTTAAACGCACACTGATGTAGCTGTCAATAAGCTTTCCGAACCCCTTTCTCTCGCTGCGCGAAATTTTTGCATAGCCGTAGCCGGGTAAATCGGCAAGATACCACTGGTTGTTTATAATAAAGTGGTTGATCAGGCGTGTTTTGCCGGGTGTAGATGAAGTTTTCGCCAGTTTCCTCCGGCCAGTAAGCATATTGATGAGTGATGATTTGCCTACATTCGATCTTCCTGTAAAAGCATACTCCGGTAGTCCGGGTGGCGGGCACTCTCCGGCTGAAGCTGAGCTTTTCACAAATTCTGCACTTTTTATTACCATAGCAGCTCTATCGTTCCGGTCAATTCTTAATATATACTTCAAGCATCTCGGCATTACCCTTGCAGCCGAGGATGACTTCATCAAGCACCGCTGGTATAAGTATGGTCTCCCCCGCCGACATCCGGATACTCTCTTTTTCGTTATTATAATGAATAGAATACTCCCCTTTCGTACATATATGGATCACGAATGAGTCAAGCAGGCTGTAATCTCTTACAAGCTTCCTGCTGAAAGCCAGTCGCCGGGTAGTGAAATAGGGACATTCGGCCAGCAATACAGGAGTCCCGTAATCATGGGGTGCAACTGTTTTGTAATCTCTATGGCAGGAATAATCGATTGCATCAAGGGCAAGATCGATATGCAGGTCCCTGGATTTGCCCTGAGCATCTACCCTGTCCCAGTCATATATCCTGTATGTGAGATCTGAGGTCTGCTGTATCTCTGCCAGGACAATTCCTTTGCCAATAGCATGCACCCTGCCGGCGGGCATAAAGAATACATCGCCCGGGACTGCTTTCTCAAAATTCAGTATTTCAGGCAGTTTTCCACTTTCAAGTTTCTCTGTAAACAGCTTGCGGGTCATATCACGGTTAAAACCTGAGATCAACTCTGCACCCTGATCGGCATGCAAAACATACCACATCTCTGTCTTGCCTTGTTCATTATGCCTGCTTGCCGCCAGTTCATCATCCGGGTGAACCTGGACCGAGAGCTTGTCATTGGCATCAATCAGTTTAATAAGCAGGGGGAACTCAATCCCGTATTTATTGAATACCTTTTCCCCCAAAAGGTCGCCCATGTAAACTTCTGCAAGCTCTTCGATGTTGTTGCCTTCCAAATGGCCATTGGCCACAACCGACAGTTTATCGCCGTACCCTGAAATTTCCCAGCTCTCCCCGATTTTTGCCTCTTCAGGAAAATTTTTATTGAACATCTTTTTAAGCCTGTTGCCTCCCCAGATCATTTCACGGGGAATGGGACTGAATTTCAGGGGATATAAGGTTCGCATAGAATAACTGTATTATTTGAAAAACCGGAAGCCTTCTTTGCCAAAAACAAACCCGGCCCGGTAACAGCAAAAAAACAGTATGGCTGCTGTTACCCGGTAACCTTATTAAAAGAGGCTGCCGCTTATACGGGTATTAAAAAATATTTAAGGTTCTAAAATTAGTTATAATTTTGAAAAAAATGTTTGTTATGCTGGTTGTCGGTATTGCGGGTGGTTCAGGTTCAGGTAAAACCACTGTTGTCAGGAAAGTGATGGAAAGGCTTCCCAAAAGCGAAGTTGTACTTATTCCCCAGGATTCATATTATCGTGATAATTCACACCTCCCCCCCCGGGAGAGGCAGGAGATAAATTTTGACCATCCCAGGGCACTTGAATTCAGCCTCCTGATAAAACATGTGAAAATGCTAAAGGAAGGAAGATCGATAAAACAACCGGTATATTCATACCTTACATGTACCCGGTCAGACGAAACTATTGAAACAGAACCCAGGAAGGTCGTAATCATTGAGGGCATCCTCATTCTGGCAAGCAAGCTTCTGAGGGAGTTGATGGACATAAAGGTTTTTGTGGACGCCGATGCCGACGACAGATTATCGAGGGTTATATCGCGCGATATCAATGAACGTGGCAGGTCGCTGGCCAAAGTGCTCGAAAGGTATGAAAAAACCGTAAAACCAATGCATCTTCAGTTCATTGAACCCACAAAACGCTATGCCGACATAATAATACCACAGGGGGGTAACAACAAGGTAGGGATCAACGTCCTGACCGGAATCGTCATGAGCAGCCTCAACAGTCAAAATATCTGAAAGTCCGGCTTATCCGCCGATGATCAGCTGCCGGCAAAATCCCTGACAGCTTCAGCAAAAGCCCCGGGCTTCTCGGCATGGAGCCAGTGACCAGCTCCAGGTATTGTAACCAGCCTGGCAGAGGGAAAAATTTTTTCAATTGTCTCCATATCCTCATCAGCAATATAGGGTGATTTTTCCCCCCTGATGAACAGGGCAGGGAAACCGGTAAGGGGGGATTCAGGGTTGAAGCAATTGGCGTTTACCCCATCCATAATATTCTCGAGTTCCCTGATAAGCACATCCAGGTTCAGAGTCCACCTGAACCGGCCGTCGTCTCCCCTTTCAAGGTTTTTCATCAAAAAACTCCTGACTCTGGCAGACCTGATTGCCGGTTCAAGCATCCGGTCAACATCCCTGCGGGTTTCCGCACCGGCAAGCCGGACACCTTTCATAGCCTGCAAGATATCGTGATGATTGGGGTTCATCTGCCTGTAAAGATCTTTGTATGACCTCGGGGCAATATCGGCAACAATCATACTCTCAATCCTGTCGGGATGATGCTGGGCAAAACACATAACAGCCTTGCCGCCCATTGAATGCCCAAGCATAACAGCTTTTCCGATACCGGCATCATCCATAAAAAGTTTTAAATCATCTCTTATAAGCTCATAATTGTGGCGGTCATCATGCGGAGACCTGCCATGATTTCGTAAATCAGGCAACCAGATCTCAAACCGGTCGGAAAGCGACCTGGCAATACCCTGCCAGTTATCAGACGAGCCGTAAAGCCCGTGAACTATTATCATTGGCTGTCCCGACCCGGTCTTCCTGTAAAAAAGCTTCATGATCTCATGTTATTGTTTCCGGGTTTGTCACACCCGTTCATCGTTACTTGCTTTCAAGCTGACGAAGATACATCTGAATGGTATTCTCAAGTCCGAAATACAAAGCATCGGAAATAAGCGCATGTCCTATTGACACCTCCAGCAGTCCGGGTATATTTTCGGCAAAATATCGCAGGTTGTCAAGGTTGAGGTCATGCCCCGCGTTCAGACCCAGGCCGAGTTCTCCGGCCAGTTTGGCAGCGGCTGCAAAGGGGGCTGCAGCCTTCACGGGATCGGCCGGGTATTTCTGTGCATAGGGTTCGGTATACAGCTCTATCCTGTCGGTACCGGTAAATTTGGCATGCTCAATATGTTTTAGGTCGGTACCCGTAAATATGGAGGTCCTTATACCATGTTCATGAAACCTGGCAATAACCTCCGAAAGGCGCTGCTTTTCCGAAACAGTATCCCAACCCTGGTTCGAGGTCAGCGCACCAGGGGGGTCAGGCACCAGTGTAACCTGATCGGGCAGAACGGAGATTACCAGTTCAATGAATGACCCGGAAGGGTATCCTTCAATATTGAACTCTGTTGAGACCAGGGGGCGCATATCACGAACATCCTGATACCTTATATGTCTTTCGTCAGGACGCGGGTGTACGGTAATTCCCTGTGCCCCGAAACGCTGGCAATTAACTGCAGCTTTCAGGACATCAGGTATATTTCCACCCCTGGCATTCCGGAGTGTGGCAATTTTGTTTATATTTACACTTAATCGTGTCATGGCACATTGTTTGTTCTGCTGATATGCAAAATTAGTGCTAATTTGCTACAATTAAAAACCGGGTATGCTGGCAAAAGATTTAGTATCAGATGTAATTCCCGCGCTCAGAACTTCCGACACCGGGGCCCGGGCACTGAGCTGGATGGAGA
Organism: Bacteroidales bacterium; assembly: GCA_007131165.1. Classification (GTDB taxonomy): domain Bacteria; phylum Bacteroidota; class Bacteroidia; order Bacteroidales; family PUMT01; genus PXAP01. Next base: position 20,445 of record SLRB01000379.1, read on the forward strand.
TTTTCAGGATCTCCCACCTTCCTATTGTCAACAATCAGGATTTTCTCGGACTTATCTCCGACACCGACATATACGACCTTGGCATGACCGACGAACCCATAGGCAATCACAGGCTTTCATTGTTCAGTCCGTTTGTTTACGGCCATCAGCATATTTTCGAAGTAATTGAAATAGCTTCACGGCTCAAGCTCACCGTGATACCGGTACTTGATGAAAAAAAGAACTATACCGGCCTGATAGGGCAAAGTGACCTGTTGTCACATTTCGCCACTCTTACCGCCGTACATGAGCCCGGCGGGATAATAGTACTTGAAATGAACCACAATGACTACTCACTTAGCCAGATAGCACAAATTGCAGAAAGCAACAATGCAAGGATACTGAGTCTTTATATCAGGAACCAGGAGGAAAGCACCATGATTGAAGTCTCGATTAAAATAAACCGGACCGACCTGGCAACGGTTATCAGGACATTCGACAGGTATGACTACAACGTCAAGGCATCCTACATGGATGACGAGAACCTGGATACCTTTTACAGAAACAGGTATGAACAGTTCATGCGCTATCTGAACGTATAAAACTGCTACCCCTATGCACATATCCGTTTACGGTCGGCAATTCGGCGCACACTTCAACGAACATGCAGGCAGACTGTTTTCAAAACTCAGGGAAAAAGGTATCAGGATATCATTGTATGAGCCTTTTTACCGCTTTATCCTCAACAATGCAGGCATTGACCCCGGAGAGGTAACTCTTTTCAACTCGCATACAGGCCCAGACAGATCAAGCGACTTTGTATTCACCATTGGAGGTGACGGCACAATACTCGAGACAATAGCCCTGGTAAGAGACTCGGGCATACCGGTGCTTGGCTTCAACAGCGGGAAGCTGGGCTTTCTTGCAAGCATTTCAGGAGATGATATCGATTGTGCAATTGAAGCAGTTCTCTCGGGCAGGTATTTCATAGAAGAGAGAGGATTGCTCAGGCTCCATAAGCCGGTAAATGCATTCGTCGATTTCGACTGTGCCCTGAATGAATTCACCCTGCAAAAGAAAGATTCAACCATGATCACGATAAAAGTCTGGTTGAACGGTCATTTCCTGAACTCATACTGGGCCGACGGCCTCATCATTTCTACACCGACCGGTTCCACCGCCTATTCGCTCAGCGTAGGCGGGCCGCTGCTTACACCAGATACCGGTGCAATTATTATCTCTCCCATTGCCCCCCATAACCTGACCGTCAGACCGGTGGTTATTCCCGACAATAATACCGTCAGGCTTAAGGTAACCGGAAGGAGAAATGAATTCCTGCTGTCAATGGACTACAGGAGTACCCTCGTACCATTAGAATCTGAAATAGTGATAAAAAAAGCCGGATACGGCATTTCCCTGGTAAAGCTCGACAATCAGGACTTTTACACAACCCTTCGCAACAAGCTCATGTGGGGGGCCGACAAGAGAAACTGGCACTGAAAGCATCGATGATACCGGCAAGCAGGTCCTGCACAAAATAATTAAAGTCCTCAATCTGTTATAATACTATATTTTTCATTAAATTTGTAACCCCTAAAAAAACCGAGATGCAATTCAGGAAAGCAATTCCTTTTATGCTGGCTCTTCTCCTTGTTCTCCCGGCAAGCGGGCAAAGCTGGAGGTCACGACCGTTCGAGGCATATGGAGGCTTCGGGCCCGTAAATTACTTCGGCGATATCGGAGGCTCGGCCAACGAAAACAACTGGTATGGATTAAGGGACCTTGACATTACAAGGAGCCGGCCCGGCTTTATAGCAGGACTCCGGTATATCCCGGGCAAATATCTTGCTGCCAATGGCAATCTCGTGCTTGGATGGATGAGCGGAGATGACAAGGGTGGCCGGAACGAGTCGCGCGCCTATATTTTCAACACAGCATTTCTCGAGGTTTCGGCCAGGGGCGAATTCTTCCCCGTAAGGGATGTAAGAATTTTAAGTGGAGTTGACAGACGCGGACTGGTAAGGAATTACGGCACCTTTTCATTTTACCTTTTTGGGGGAGCCGGAACAATATTATACCATGTAATGCCTAACGACAATCTTGAAGCAAGGAGAGAGAGGGATAACCTGGAGCATGGCATGGTAACCGTTGTGTTTCCTGCAGGTCTGGGAATCAAACTGGGTATAAGCAACACTATGGATATCGGTTTTGAAATAGGCGGCCGCTATTCTTTGAATGATTACCTGGACGGGTTTACCAGTCCGACTGCAACATCGAACGATATATACTACCTGACAACGGTACAGCTGGTTTACCGGCTGGCCGGACTTGGTTTGGAATGATTTTGCTAACCTCATGTCAAAAATTACAGCAATATCAATAATTCTGCTGCTTATTGCCGGCGAGGTCCGCTCATCTGATGAGCTCGACATCGGGTTGTTTGCAGGAACCTCATATTACATGGGCAATATAAACCCCTCTGTCCATTTCTACAACCTGTCCCCTTCTGCCGGGGCTTTGCTTAAATACAACTTCAACGAGCACTATGCGATCAGAATGGGAGTCAATTACGGCCGCATCAGAGCCGACGACCTCGACTTTGACAACATCCTGCACCAGACAAGACAGGCGGGTTTTGTTAACAATTTTTATGACTTCTCTTTACAGGGTGAGTTCAACTTCATGCCATTTAAGGTAACAATATTCAGAAAGCCCTTAAGCACTTTCATTACTGCTGGTATTGCCTACACCTTTATTCCTGACGGACAGGGCCCGGCAGCGAATTATCTCAATATCCCTTTCGGGGGAGGTGTGAAATACGGTCTCAGCAGAAAAGTGACAATAGGAATGGAATGGATTTTGAAGAAGAGTTTTACAGATGATATTGATGGAGTAAGGAGTTTCGGACAATTTAATTCTCCATCTTTGGTTCATAATAATGATTGGGTATCTTTGGCCGGTTTTTTCATTACTGTTAAGCCATTCGAGCGCAGAGGCGACTGCCCGGCATACTGGTATTAACCATCAACATAGCATGACTGATTTGAAAGACAAAATAAACAAGAACAAACTTCCCGGCCATATTGCCATCATAATGGATGGCAACGGAAGATGGGCAAAGAAAAGAGGCTCCCACCGGATATTCGGCCACCAGAACGCTATTACAGCTGTCAGGGAGGCGATTGAGGGTGCAGGGGAACTTGGCGTGAAATACCTTACACTGTACGCATTCTCAAAGGAAAACTGGTGCAGGCCTCAGGAGGAGATAGATGCGCTTATGGAGCTGATGACCTCATCCATTAATTCTGAAACCGATACACTAATAGAAAATAATGTCCGTTTATTGGTTATCGGCGATATGGAAAGCCTGCCGCCGGCAATAGTTGACAAGCTGATAGATGTAATTGACAAGACCAGCAATAACACTGGCCTTACGCTATTAGTGGCGCTGAGCTACGGTGCAAGATGGGAGATAGCACGTGCAGCCAGGCTTGTCGCAGAGGATCTGGCATCGGGAAACATAAATAAAGATGAAATTGACGAAAGTCTTTTCAACCGTTACCTGACAACGTCGGGAATACCCGATCCCGAACTGCTTATCCGCACAAGCGGCGAGTACAGGCTCAGCAATTTTCTGCTATGGCAGCTTGCTTATGCAGAAATGTATTTTACACCCACATTGTGGCCCGATTTCAGGAAAGAGCATCTTTACAGTGCAATAGTAGATTTTCAGAATAGAGAGAGAAGATTTGGAAAAACCAGTGAACAATTAAATTGTGATTGACCTGTTATGTTGGAAAAAAAAGTATTATCAGTTGTTTGTTTCTTTATGGCAATATTTTGCATATTGCCTGAGGCTAATGCACAGATAGATTATTCTTCGCTGCCGGTAATGGATTACTCAAGGCCGAGAGAATATGTGATAAGGGAGGTAACGGTGTCGGGCATCCAGCACCTTGACCCGATAGTTGTCAGGAGCGTGAGCGGACTGCAGACCGGAAGAAGGATCACAATACCGGGAGATGAAATTACCGAGGCCGTTCAGAAGCTTTGGGACCAGCAGCTCTTTTCCGATGTCAAGATTACGGCTACGCGAATTGAAGGAACCGAGATTGACCTTGACATCATGCTTCAGGAGCCGCCACGCCTGTCAACACTGAATATTGAGGGCCTCAGGAGATCTGAACTCAGGGATATTGAAGACAAGATCAGGCTGAGAAGCGGAAGACTTGTCGATGAAAACACCCTGAACAATACAAAGGATATTATTGAAAAGCATTTCGTAGAAAAAGGGTTCCTCAACACCAGGGTCGATATCCGTATGGAAGATGATCCGGTACATCCAAACCGGGTAAACCTGCATATAGATGTCGACAAAAACGACAGAGTCAGGATATCAGACATTTACTTTGAGGGTAACGAACATTTTTCCGACCGGCGGCTGAGACGTGTAATGAAAAACACCAACGTCAGAAATCTCAACATATTCCGGACGTCCAAGCTTGTAGCCCCTGATTACAGGGAAGATAAGGAGAACCTGATCACATTCTACAATGAACACGGATTCAGGGATGCAGTTATTGTTTCAGATACAGTGTATCATACCGCCGATAATCGTGTCAATGTCGGTTTAGTTATCGAAGAGGGCACCCAGTATTATTTCAGGGATATCTCATGGGTGGGGAATACCAAGTATCCTGCCGAATTCCTGTCTGCTGTCCTCGGTATTGAAAAAGGAGATGTTTATGACCAGACGTTGCTCGAAAAGAGAACAAGGCTGGACGATGATGCAGTTAATTCGATCTACCTTGACGACGGTTACCTTTTTTTCCATATCGACCCGGTTGAGGTGCGGATAGATAATGACTCAATAGACCTGGAAATGCGCATCCGCGAAGGAGACCAGGCTCGCATCAACAGGGTGCTGATCAGTGGCAATACCAAGACAAATGAGCATGTTATAAGAAGGGAGCTGCGTACAAAGCCCGGCCAGCTATTCAGCAAAACAAACCTGATGCGGTCGCACCGGGAGATAGCCAACCTCGGGCATTTCGATCCCGAGAGGCTTGAAATAAATCCAATTCCGAATCCCGGTGACGGGACTGTTGATATTGAATATGTAGTTGAAGAGAGAGCCAATGATCAGCTTGAAATCTCAGGCGGCTGGGGAGCCGGTATGCTTATCGGCACGATCGGCGTGCGCTTCAACAATTTCTCCACCAGGAACTTTTTCAACAGGGAAGCATGGAGGCCGCTGCCTTCGGGCGACGGACAGACACTCAGCATCCGTGCACAGAGTAACGGTAGCTATTACCAGGCCTACAACCTCACTTTTGTCGAACCATATGTTGGAGGAACAAAGCCCAACTCGCTGTCGTTTTCCGTATATCATACCATACAGACAAACAGGTACAACCGGAGGGTGCAGGACTGGTCATCCATCAAGATATCCGGAGCTTCCCTGGGTATGGGAAGGAGGCTCAACTGGCCCGACGACTTCTTTACACTTTACAATGAGATAAGTTTCCAGAATTATGTACTGGATGACTGGTTCGGCCAGTTTCTGTTCCAGGACGGAAGTTCAAGGAACCTGAGCTTCAGAACCTCTTTCGGCCGCAACTCGGTCGACCAGCCCATATATCCCCGGCGTGGCAACTCATTCAACCTGACACTGCAGGTAACACCCCCCTATTCGCTTCTGAGCGACAGGGATTATGCTGAGATGTCGCCCCAGGAAAAGTACAAGTGGATAGAGTATCACAAGTGGACATTCAAGAGCAACTGGTACACGGCACTTGCAGGGAATCTTGTTCTGAGCACCGGAGCGCAGTTCGGCATACTCGGATACTTCAACAGCGATATAGGCCCGTCACCATTTGAAAGCTTCGACCTTGGCGGCGACGGCATGTCAGGCTACAACCTTTACGGAAGAGAAACGATCGGACTGAGGGGGTACGAAAACGGATCACTCACTCCAATCGTTAGAGGTAACAAGGCCGGTAATATATACAACAAGTTTACAATGGAGTTGAGATACCCTGTATCTACAAACCCCAATGCCTTTATTTATCCGCTGATCTTTGTCGAAGCAGGGAACGCATGGTACGATTTCAATGAATTCAACCCTTTCGCTGTTAAAAGGTCGGCCGGAGTCGGTCTGAGGGCATTCCTGCCAATGTTCGGCCTCCTGGGTATTGACTGGGCCTACGGGTTTGATGATATTCCAGGCAGACCTGGTGCAAGCGGTTCACAGTTCCACTTTGTACTGGGACAACAGTTTTAATAACAAATAATAGCAGAAAGATGGACGAGAATAATATTAAGCTTAATACCCCGGCAAACGGGCAATCCGGATACATTTCCGGTAAATTGGCTTTTTCCGCCCTTATATATGGAGCTCTGGCACTGCTGCTGATGCTTGGTGCAACACAGACAGCTTCCGCGCAAAGGTTCGCCTGGGTGGACTCGGAGTATATACTCGGTAATATCCCAGAATACCGGGCAGCCCAGGAGCAGCTTGAAAAACTCTCTGCAGAGTGGCAGAAAGAGATCGAGACAAGTTATGAAGAGATTGAGGCGCTTTACCGGAGTTATCAGAACGACCGGGTTTTGATGAGTGAGGAGATGAGAAGGAAGCGTGAAGAGGAGATTGTTTCAAAAGAGGCGGCAACTGCAGAGCTGCAGCGTAAATATTTCGGCCCGGAAGGAGAACTGTTCCAGGCCCAGGAAGAGCTGATAAGGCCTATACAGGACCGCATCTATAATGCAGTCGAGAAAATGGCCCAGGATGGAAACTATGCAGTTATATTCGATACCGCAAATTCACCCACTATGCTGTATACCAATCCCCGCAACGATCTCAGCGACGATGTGCTGCAAATGCTGGGTTACAGAAATTAACACCATGCTCAGGGCCTTAATCAACGGTCGTGAGCATTATTTACAAATAAATTAATAACTAAAGCCTATACAAATGAAACATGGTTTAAAATTACTTTTTATTACTGCCCTGATGGTTGCCGGTCCTGTATTGTCAGCCCAGGATATGAAATTCGGACACATCAACTCCTCGCACTTGCTGAGGATAATGCCGGAGAGGGAAGAAGCCCAGCGGAAGCTGGAGCGTGAAGCACGGTCACTTGGGGAGGAACTCGAGAAACTTCAGGTGGAGTATAATAGAATGCTCCAGAACTATATTGAAGCACAGGACACCCTGACGAATGTTGTAAGGCAACTCAGGGAAAGGGAACTCAGGGATTATCAGACCAGGATACAGGAGTTTCAGGCAGGAGCACAGGAAGACCTCCAGATGAGAGAGATGGAGCTGATACAGCCCATTTTCGAGAAGATCGAAAAGGCCATTGCCGAAGTAGCAAGGGATAGAGGCTATATATACGTGTTCGATATTGATGCAAATGCCATCCTTTATTTCAGTGACGATAGCGAGGACATACTTCCTTACGTCAGGGAAAAACTCGGCCTGTAGAAACTTTGTATAATGATACACACAGAAAAAACCACCGGCTCCGCTGCATGGTGGTTTTTTTCTGTCATTTCAACCAGATAACCAGCAACAGTAATGACCATATCCGGAAACGGGCCAATCGGCATATTTGATTCGGGGGTAGGCGGATTAACTGTGGCTTCGGCCGTAAAACAGATCCTGCCTGCAGAAACAATCATATATTTCGGCGATACCGCACACCTGCCCTACGGAGACACGTCGCCCGAAGCCATCCTGCACTATAGCAAAAAAATTACTGACTTCCTGCTGGGGCATAACTGCAGGGTGATACTTGCTGCATGTAATACGGTCTCTGCCACGGTGTGGGAGGAACTCGAAGAATATATCGGCAACCGGGCAATTGCTGTAAATGTAATAGACCCCCTGGTAAACAGGGTGGTTAAGTCTTTGAAAGGTTCCTCAGCAGGAGTAATAGGCACAAAAAACACCATCAACTCGGGAGCATACCATAATAAAATAAAAATGGTTTTGCCGGGACTGCGGGTTTCTTCACTTGCTACCCCCTTGCTTGTCCCGATGATTGAGGAAGGGTTTGTTTATGACGACATCAGCAATGCCATAATAAGAGCTTATCTTTCCGATACCCGGCTTAAGGGAATTGACACCCTTATACTTGGTTGCACCCATTACCCTGTTATCAAAAACCAGATAAGGAAATTCTACGAATTCAGGGTAGATGTTGTTGACTCTGCCATGACAGTTGCCGAAGAGCTACGCGACATACTGGGAGCAGGGAGGGGACAAAAAACCTCTGATGAAATGGCTGACCGGTTTTTTGTTTCCGACCATACAGAGTATTTCGGCAAGATAGCAGGCATTTTCTTTGAGAAACAGATCAGGCTCGAAAAATATGACCCCTGGAAGCAGGTCATGTAGCGTTCCGGCAAACCCGGCAGCATGAAGCGCTTCACTTCATGTACCAGCCGGCATAACGCACATAGTTGCCGGCATGTTTCTTCATCATTTCAGCAAACTCATGCCGGCAAATTCCTTTGATACGGCGCGCGGGGACACCTGCATAAAGGCTCCCGGCTTCAACCCTGGTCTTTTCAAGCAATACTGCGCCGGCCGCTATTATAGATTCCGATTCCACAACTACGCCGTCCATAAGGATCGCTCCCATCCCGACAAGTACGTTATCGCCTATACTGGCTCCATGAACAATAACATTGTGGCCAATTGATACATCATCACCAATACAGACGGTTGTCTTTTCATAGGTGCAGTGCATTACAGAATTATCCTGTACATTCACCCTGTTACCAATTCTTATGGCGTTTACATCACCCCTCAGCACTACATTGAACCAGATACTGCAGTCATCACCTGCCTCTACATCTCCAATAACAGTACAGTTATCGGCCAGGTAGCAATTTTTCCCAAACCGGGGTGTAAATCCCCTCACCGCTTTTATTAGAGCCATTTTGCCGTTTTAAAAACAAATGTAGATGAAATTTTTTTCATAAAAACTACACACTGACAAATGAAAAAAATTTTATGGTAAAGCGAAGCGGTTCCTTCTGTAAGTCGAAATTTTGTATTTTTTTTAGAACAAAATTTCGGCTTACAGGATAAAGCTCAGTTTTTTTGACGGATTCATTATTGCCTTAAAGCAATA
>SLRB01000325.1 GCA_007131165.1 Bacteroidales bacterium
TCTGATTTGCAATATGAGCTGACGATTTTTCAAGCTCCTTTTCATTTATATCCACTCCCCCGGCTTCACCAAAACTGATAAACTCCTCCAGTAACGAGCCATCGGCAACAAAATTCTCTTTATAGGTTTCGAAGTCGGGGTACCGCTCCCTGAGTTCATTCCTGTTACGGTCTACGTAGTTAAGAATAAACCTGTTGAATATTCCTTCTCTTACAAGGTCGCGGTAATAACTGGTAAACGAAGTTGTGTCATAGGGGACAAATACGTCGGGCATTATGCCGCCGCCTCCAAATACAGGCCTGTTGTTAACCTTTGTATAGAACCTTAGTGAATCAGGCATATGAATGCTGTCCTGGGAAAAATATTCACCATTAACATAACGCCGGTAGGCATCAAGTGAATATTCCTCTACTCCCTGATCATAGGGTTTCTGGATCAGCCTGCCAGTGGGGGTGTAATACCTTGCCACTGTAAGCCGCAGCATCGATCCGTCGGGAAGGTCAACGGGTCTTTGAACAAGGCCCTTGCCGAAAGATCTCCTTCCCACTATAATACCCCTGTCCCAGTCCTGTACAGCACCTGCAACTATCTCACTTGCCGAGGCCGACCCTTCATTCAGAAGGATAACAAGTCTGCCGTCAGTAAAATCGCCTGCCCGGGTTGAAACATAATCCATTTTGGAAATGTTCAGCCCCTCTGTATATACAATCATCTTGTCTCTGTCCAGAAAGTGATCGGACAGGGTGATCGATTCCTGCAGATATCCGCCCCCGTTTTCACGAAGGTCGAGTATAAGGTTTTTCATTTTTCTGCTCTTCAGAGTTTCAAGTGCCTCTTCAAACTCCTGAACTGTGGTGAAGGAAAACCTGTTCAGCCTTATATAGCCTGTTTCGCCGTCAACCATATAGGCAGCATCAAGACTGTGAATTGGTATCTTGTCCCTTGTAATCGTGAAATCAAGAAGTTCAGGCGCATTACGCCGCTTTATGGTAACAGTGACGTTTGTCCCTTTTTCCCCCATAAGCTTTTCACGCACCTTGGTATTGGTAATACCAACACCGGCAACGTTTTCCGAATCGATCCGCACAATCCTGTCGCCGGCCTGGATACCAACTCTTTCAGATGGCCCTCCTGAAATAGGCGAGATTATGAAAATAGTATCGTTAAGCAGGTTGAACTGCACTCCTATTCCCTCAAAATTTCCCTGAAGTGGTTCATTCATTGCCTGAACCTCATCCTTGTTTATATAGACAGAATGAGGATCCAGCTTTTTCAGCATCTCAACAATCGCATGCTCGACCAGTTGATCCTGATCGACCGAGTCGACATAAAAACTTGCAATGGAACCCAGCGCCCTGCTGAATTTATATATCTGGTCGTTAAATATCTGTGCCTCCGTTGCCCGGGGTATAATAACCAGTAGTGCCGCAAATAGCAAAAATGTTAAACGTTTCATGATATTGTGATTATATAGTTCTATACTGCAGACATAATGTCAAAAGTCATACCATTTAAACGGTATGTACCTCTTTTTTGTTGAACAGCCTGTTTTATTTAACAATTCTTAGCAGTAAAATGTTTCGGGAGCCGGAAAAACAGTCAATATTTACCGGCACTGCTGCCGCCCGGGCAGCCAAAGGTAAATATTTTTGCTTAAATATCAATAAATTGCAGCACGGGAGAGGATATTCTATTCCCACTCTATCGTTGCAGGCGGCTTTGAACTTATATCGTAAACGACCCTGTTGACACCATGCACCCGGTTAATTATTTCGTTCGAAATCCTGCTCAAAAACTCATATGGCAAATGAACCCAATCAGCCGTCATCCCATCGGTGGAGGTTACAGCCCTCAGAGCAACTACATTGTCATACGTCCGTTCATCGCCCATTACACCGACCGACCTGACCGGCAGAAGAATTGCAGCAGCCTGCCAGACCTCCCCATACAATCCGCTCTCAACCAGTCCCCGCACATAAATATCGTCAACTTCCTGTAAAATGGCTATCCTGGCTGCAGTAACCTCCCCCACGACCCTTATGCCAAGTCCGGGTCCGGGGAACGGGTGACGGCCGAGCAATGACTTGTCGATGCCAAGCGCAGAGCCAACACGCCTGACCTCATCCTTGAAAAGCAATTTCAGAGGTTCAGTTACCTTAAGGTTCATAACCTCCGGCAGCCCCCCAACATTATGATGCGATTTGATTGTGGCACTCGGTCCGTTTACCGAAACAGACTCTATTATATCGGGGTAAATGGTACCCTGGGCCAGCCACTTCACATCACGCAATATATTTGCCTGCTCATCAAAAACCTCAATAAAACAACGCCCTATCGCCTTCCTTTTCTGCTCTGGGTCTTCAATCCCGGCAAGTGCGTCAAGGAACATTTTTTTTGCATCCACACCCTTTACATTCAAGCCCATATGTTCATAAGAGGCCAGCACCTTGCTGAACTCGTCCTTGCGAAGCAATCCGTTATCCACGAATATGCATGTCAGGTTTTTGCCAACCGCCCTGTGCAGTAACATCGCCGTTACTGACGAATCGACTCCGCCCGAAAGCCCCAGTATTACCCTGTCATGGCCCAGCTCCAACCTGAGCATTTCAACAGCTTCTTCAACAAAAGATGCCGGCGTCCAGTCGGCCCTGCACCCGCAAATATCGTCGACAAAGTTCTTGAGAATAAGCTTGCCTTCGGTGGTGTGGTAAACTTCTGGATGAAACTGTATACCATATATCTTTTCACCTTCAACCTGGTAAGCAGCAACGGGAACATCTGCCGTACTTCCTATAATACTGTAATTACCAGGCAATTTGAGTATGCTGTCACCGTGCGACATCCATACCTGAGAGCCCTCGCTAACCCCCGAAAACAGGTCCGAACTCACATCAAGGGTATCCAGCCTCGCCCTGCCGTATTCCCTGGTGGTGGCCGGTGCAACTTCGCCGCCATCATTAAACGCCATAAACTGGGCCCCGTAACAAATGCCCAGTATCGGGACCTTCCCCCTCAGCATATCGAGGTCAGGTACCGGGGCCCCGCTGTCTCTTACCGAGAAAGGGCTTCCCGATAGTACTACCCCTTTTACCGATGTATCGGGCATAGGGAATTTATTGAACGGGTAGATCTCGCAATAAACATGCAGTTCGCGTATCTTTCTGGCAATCAACTGAGTGTATTGCGACCCGAAATCAAGAATAAGTACTTTATCCTGCATATGGTATAAGTTTTCGTCAATTTATGAAATAACTGCACTGGGTTTGGACCCCGCCGGCATATCATTACTTTTTCAGGAATGCTTTTTCCTGGTATCCCTTCCGGGGAAGTTAACGACTTCCTGTTCAGCGTTAATTACAGTGCCCGCTAAAATACAAATTTTTTGGCTTCATTTAAGAAAAAGGCACTATTGGCAATTGCATTCCAAATATGAGGAAATATTGGAAGCAGCAAAATCATATGGCCCTGCACCTGCCTTATAAAGTAAATTAATTAACTTTGCATTACTTACAGAAAAGTATCCGGAAAGCTGATTTACCCGGATACCAACAAGGGTAATTCTAACAGCATATGACTAATTAATAACCATTACTCAACCCAAAAACTTACAAAAATGCGAAAGAACAGTTTGTTTATTTCAGGATTTGCCGTCCTCTTCGCACTGTCATGCCTGGCAGGATGCGGACCAAGGACAGAGCGGACTGCAGAAGAGGCCGAAGAGCTTCACAATGTACTTACCGAAGAGGAGATAGCCGAAGGATGGGAACTTCTGTTTGACGGAAGGACAACAACCGGCTGGAGGGGTTTCCAGAAGGATGACCTTACCATAGACGAAGGCTGGTATGCCCACCAGGGGATGCTCGTAGCTCAGGGCATCGGCTGTGATCTAACCGGCGATATTGTTACAAGAAGAGAATTCGAAAATTTTATCTTAGAGGCAGACTGGAGGATAAGTGAAGGAGGAAATTCTGGTATATTCTACCTGGTAGGAGAAAACGGTTACCCGGCAGCATATGTCACTGGTCCTGAATACCAAATACTTGACGACAAAGGTTATCCTGTTGAGCTTGACCCCACCTGGTATACTGCTGCAAATTATGATATGCATGCACCCGTCGACCCTCCGGTTAAACCTGCCGGTGAGTGGAATACTGCCAGGATTGTGGTGGATAACGGCCATGTTGAGCACTGGCTTAACGGTGAGAAAGTTGTTGAATACGAGCTATGGTCTGATGAGTGGGAAGAGCTTGTTGAAGACAGCAAATGGGCCGAATACCCTAATTACGGGAGATATCGCAGGGGGCATATCGGACTGCAGGATCATGGCGACCAGGTATGGTTCAGGAATATAAAGATCAGGGAACTGGACTGATATCCGTTACCGTTAACTTCCCCGAAAGGGATGAAAAAATTTCAGATTAGAAGGGGCCGGCGTCATAACATGCCGGCTCTTTTTGTTAATGGTATTCAACTTCCATCCGGTAGCGCCACTTGTCAAAATAAAGGTTGCCGCCGCGCCATTCCAGCTCTCCCCGCTGGAAGTCCACAGGTTCGCTGCGCGGATAATCCTTGGGCGGATAAAACTGCATGCCGTAATCGCTGTTCACGGTCAGCCTGTAGCTGTCCATGCCGGTTATGTAGAATTCCGAAACATCTTTTGTTTCAGATGGCTGAAGTTTAAAAGAAACATCAACCGGCACCCAGCCGGCAGGCTCAAGCCAAACCTCCGACCAGTCATGCAGGTTTACATGACCCGGGTGCATCATCCATCCGCTCTGCCACCGTGCCGGTATTCCGGCATACCGGCACAGGGCCAGGAACAGCATTGTCTGCATCCCGCAATCGCCCCTCCGGTTCGCCAGTACATAGCCGGGTATATCAGTCATCAGGCCGTATTCAATTGCCGATGTCCAGATAATATTGTCATTCATCCACATGTAAAAGGCCCTGACTTTTTCATAATCAGTCATTGCGGGGACTATAAGCGAGCCGGCCAGCTCTTTTACCTCATCGCTGAATGTTATGTGAGGCGGCCTTTCAGCAGTCCACGCCTCCGTGTGCAAAGGCACATGTGAATCCTGCCCTGATGCAAAAAGTCCGGGAGGATAATACTGACTCCATGACCTGAATTTCATCTCCGCGCTAAAGACTGAAGGCTCACCGGCAACAGCCTGTTGTTCAAAATAGATACTCCGCTGTTTTGTTCCGGGAGGCGCAATAATATACCCTGAAGGCGATGCCGAGATCAGGTTTACCATGTCCTGCCGGGGGGTATCTTCACGGGGGTAAGGCATCCAGCACCTTATTGTTTCTCCGGGTGGCACGGCATCTGCATCAAGGGTAATGGTATACCTTATTGTCATTGTTTTAGGGTTGATGGCTGCACCGGCACCCGCAACTGAAGTCTTCTGAAGTATTCTGCCAATCTCATCCATACATACTTCAGCAAGCGAGCGGTCGCGCTCACTGTCTATCTGTTTTTCACTCCTGAGTGAGTCGTTTATCCGGTAAAGGTTGCGGTGTGCCCATTTAAAATACCTGCGCTCACCGTCAATCCATATATATTCGAGTTCCCCGGCTTCTTCCCATCTCCTGAGGTCATCTCTGCCGGCAATTACCGAGTCTTTTGCAAGCCTTTCAAGCACATCGGCTTCTGTATGTGGAAAATCGATAATGAACCTCCTGGCCCTGTCAGCCAGGCTGTCCAGCTCCCGGCGGAGCGGTCCGTCAGCAGGTATACCTGGAATATCATCTTCAGCCATATCGATGAGCCGGCTGAATTGCCCCGACCTTAACAGTTCCCTCGCCTCTTCCATACCGTTGTTATTAAAATGGTTGCCGCACCCGGTTGCCGTTGCAAGCAGGCAGGCCACGACAAAAGTATGTATAATTCTATTCATGGCTGATGGTTTTAATCTGCACTCTGCCAGAAATTTTCTACTTTTACAATATTAAGCAAAAAACATTTATCCTGTAAAAATGCAAAATTCATGTTCATTTCTTCTGTAAAAAAAAGCCGAAATTTTGTTCTAAAAAAAATACAAAATTTCGACTTACAGAAGGAACCGCTTCGCTTTACCATAAAATTTTTTCATGCGTCTGTGTGTAATTTTACGCAGAAAAAATTTTATGTACATTTATCCTGTAAAAACAAAAGTCAAAATTTCGTAAAGAGGTTACAAAATTTTGACTGACAGGATGAACCGCTTCGCTTTCACATAAAATTTTTTCATCTTTGCCTGTGTGTATTTTTTGATGAAAAAATTTCATGTTCATTTAACCTGAATTAAAATACCATGAGATTAGCGATTGCCATACTTTTATTTACATCAAACATGCTTACAGCCCAGGTAAAGACAGGTATAGAGGTGCTGTCAGAAAAAGGTTTTGAACCACTGCTTGGCAAGAGGGTGGGCCTGATAACCAATCCCACCGGGGTTGACAGCAGGCTTAAATCGACAGCCGACATACTTTTCGAAGCGCCGGAGGTGGAGCTTGTGGCGCTGTTCGGACCCGAGCACGGTATCCGGGGCGACTTCGCAGCCGGAGAGAAGGTCGGGACAATGTTTGACGAGGTTACCGGATTACCGCTCTTCAGCCTTTACGGATCGACCCGTAAACCAACTCCCGAAATGCTCGAACGTATAGATGTCCTTGTTTACGACATACAGGATATAGGCTCCAGATCATATACCTACATCAGCACAATGGGGCTGGCAATGGAAGCCGCCGCAGAGAACGGAATAGAGTTCATGGTGCTGGACAGGCCCAACCCCCTTGGTGGCAACAAGTTTGAAGGGCCACTTGTAGAAGATGATTACATCTCTTTCGTAAGCCAGTTCCCCATAACCTATGTTCATGGTTTTACGGCAGGCGAGCTTGCCGTTTTCATTAATGAAGAGGGGCTGATTGAAGGCGGCCCGGTAAAACTTAAGGTTATCAGGATGGAAGGCTGGGAACGGGATATGCTGTTTGACGATACCGGGCTCCCCTGGGTGCCGACATCGCCACATATCCCCCATGCCCATTCGGCCTGGTATTACCCGGTATCAGGCATACTTGGCGAATTGTATGTCTTTAATATAGGGGTGGGCTATACACTGCCGTTCCAGCTGATAGGGTCAGACTTTGCCGATGCTGGTGAGCTTGCCTCAGGGCTCAACAGCCTGGAACTTCCCGGTGTCATATTCCGGCCGGTGCATTTCAGGCCCTATTACAGTGTTCTCAGCGGCTCAATGGTTAACGGGGTGCAGATACACCTCACCGACGTCAAAAAAGCGAACCTTTCCATGATCCAGTTCTGGGTAATGCAGGAGATGAAAAAGCTTCATCCCTCGAAAAATCCTTTCGAGATGTGTGATCCGGCGCGCCACGACATGTTCGACAGGGTCGTGGGCACGGACAAGGTGAGGAAAAAGTTTACCCGCCGGTTCATGGTTGAAGATATAATTGAATTGTGGACCGGACAGGAGGCCGCTTTCGCCGAAAAAGCAGCCCGGTATTTTCTTTACTGACCCTAACCGGTACAATCAATCATCCTTAACAACATACCTGTCCGCTACCCTTCCGTTTCCCCTGTCTTCTTGACGCCGAAGGTGGGGTTTATCTTAAGGTAAAATATAACTATGAACCCCGGGATCGTGCAGATCACCACCCATATGAAGAAGTTGACGTAACCCACGATCTCCTGTATCCATCCAGAGATCATTCCCGGCAGCATCATCCCGAGCGCCATGAACCCTGTGCAAAAGGCAAAATGAGCCGTCTTGTGGCTGCCTTCAGAAAAATGTATCATATAAAGCATGTAGGCAGTAAACCCGAAACCGTACCCGAACTGCTCAAAAGCAACCCCCCCGGAAATGACCCACATACTGTGGGGCGTGTAAACCGACAACAGCACATAAACAAGGTTGGGAACATTCATTGCAAGAGCCATTGGAAGAACCCAGTATTTCAAACCTTTGCGCGAAGCGACAATTCCTCCGACTATCCCTCCGAGCGTAAGGGCAAGAATTCCTATTGTCCCGTAAATAAGCCCCACATCTCCTGTTGTAAGTCCAAGACCTCCCACCTCACGCGGATCAAGCATAAAGGGCGACGCCATCTTTACGATCTGGGCTTCTCCAAGCCTGTAAAGCAATAAGAAGGCAAGGGCAGGGCCTATGTTCTCCTTTCTGAAAAAAGCGCTGAAGGTTTTGATGAAGCCGGAAAAAATACTTTTTCCCTTTTCGTTTACCGAAGGCCTGTCCCCCTGCGGGAAGGGCAGGAAAAAGCGGTGGTAGAGCATAAACACCAGGAAGAGGCCCGCAAGGAAGAAAAAAGTCACCGTCCACGCGAAAGGGATGTTACCCGACAGACCTTCAAAATGAGCTTCAGCAGGACGGTCAAGTGCAGGGTCAAGCTGCACGGCCATCCACGCTGTATTGTCCCAGTTATCACGATTAAACACCAGCCTTTCGCCCCTTACAAGGCGGATGCTTCCGTCCCCTCTCTGAAAACTGGTATTCAGCACAATCTCTTCATCCGGCCCGGGCGGCGATGACAACGATACACCCAGGAGAGCAACATTACCCTGCATATTTTCCATCTGCAGGTCAACATCCTCTTCTATGCCCAGCTTCTCCCTCAGCCAGTCAGCAAGTGGCGCTGAAACCGAGCGGGCAAACCAGGAAACAGACGGTTCAATATCGGGTTCGGGTTCGGTAAAACCGTTAATGATATTCTGTTCGCTGGCAAAAGCAAGTATTTCGTTTGCTTTTTCACGGTCGATGTTTGCAGTGGACAACTCTATCTCCTCACTGGTGATCACGAAACCGGGCCTTCCTCCATTCCTGTCATCTAAGGGGTCGGATTTGTATGCGCCGCCGGGCAGATGCGGTTCGGCGGTCACTGTGAATCTTACCGGCTCCAGTCCGGTCCGCGTCTCAATAAAACCAGCAAGGATGATGAGCAGGCCCTGACCTGTGATCATCGCAAACCTGTAAAAAGTACTTCTTATACCGACAAAATAGGCCTGTTCATGCTCTTTTAACCCAAGCATATAAAACCCGTCGGCTGCTATATCGTGTGTTGCCGAGCTGAAGGCCAGGAGCCAGAAAAATGCGAGTGTATACTGGAAAAACCCGGGCACGGGAATGGTCAGTGCCACACCGGCAAGTCCCGCACCCACAAGCAGCTGCATAACAACGATCCACCATCTCTTTGTTTTGAGCAGGTCAACCACCGGGCTCCAGAATGGTTTGATCACCCAGGGCAGATATAGCCAACTGGTATAAAGGGCTATATCGGCGTTGGATATCCCAAGGCGTTTATACATTATTACAGATACGGTCATTACGACAACATAGGGTATGCCCTGTGCAAAGTATAGCGAGGGCACCCATGCCCAGGCAGAACGGTGGCTGACTTTCTTCATGTCTGTAGTTTGATTTTTTATACGCTGAATTAATTCGATATTTATGTCCGCCTGCCAGCCCGTCAGCAGCCGGCTATTGGCTTAATTACCTGGTAACGAAGAAATATGATACCCTTTTTGTTTAAGATCGCCGATAATGTCGTAAAGATGCACATAGAGCGGATCAGGCCTGTCAGGTCCCACACCGGGGTGAATAAGTAAAATTTTACCATCCAGGCCATTCTCTGCCTCATAATCCCACAAACGTTCCATTATCTCGGCCGAAGTCCTGTAATTATCCATTTCAGGGGTGGTATAATCGGCATTTGTCCCTATCCCGGGAGTGAAATTGACCACCATCATACCCAGTTCGCCGGTCCATTCAACTATTTCGCGATTATACCATTCATAAGGGGGCAAAAACCATTTTACATCCTGCCTCCCTGTACCGTAAGGTTTTAACGCCCTGATATTTTCAAGCAGATCACCCTCAAACTCTTCCCTGGTAACAAGCAGGGAATCTCTTTCGGGCCCTACATCCCAGGGCACATAAAGCAGGTGGGCATCTGAATGGGGGCCCACGTAATGGCCACGGTTGATGATAAGTGAAATGGTCTCCTTGTTGCCAGGATCTCTCAAACAATCGCCGGTAAAGAAAAACGACACCTTTACATCGTGCCGGTCCAGTGCATCAAGTACAATATCTACACCCTCAAAATATTCATGTGCTGAAAAAAGCAGGTAAACCTCCTTCCCGGTATTACGGAATCCTGTTACAGCCCCGAACCTGTCCTTCACCGGCTCCCTCTCTCCGGTTGCCGCTCCGTTGCATCCGCAGATCAGGATAAGAAACAAGGCATAACACATCCTCACCACTGAGTTTTTTTTCATTTTCTTTGAGTATAAAGCAGGTTATTATAAATAATATTCATGCTATTTCCTTTAAAAAACTCTTTAAAACCCGTCCACATGGGGCTTTCAACTAATGATTTTTTGCAACAGATGCAGTTTCAATATTCCAGACACTTCAGCCCTCCGGCAAAATATAATTTATCATATCCGGCGAAGGGTTGCCAGGTTCTGTTTTTTTAATATCTTTTCTCAAGGGCTGACCCCGGAAAATAGTGAGATAAAATATCACTGTATGAATAGCCTCCTGATCCCATTACGGCAGCCCCTATCTGGCACAGGCCAACACCATGACCCCAGCCGGCCCCCAAAAGGGTAAACCCGGCAGGCACTTCGTTTTCAGAAACCTCCGGTTCGACAATAAATGCGGAGCTGTAAAGATGTGATGGGGAGAGCGCCTTCCTGATTTCGAGCTCCTTCCCCAATACCATCGACCCCTTCGTGCCCTTTATTCTCATCCTTACCATGCGGCCGGACACTCCCCGCTCAACCGGCTCCAGTGCAAGTATATCGCCAAGGTCTATATTCACTTTCTTTTTAAGCAGTTCCCTGATCTCATTTTGGGTCAGGGTAACAGACCACCTGAAGAAGTTTACCGTCTCCTGATCATAATCATTCAGCACCTGACCGAGCACATATTTACTGCTGGTATTGCAAAAGGCATCGGGATTGCCCTTAATCCATTTCTCCGCAGCCTCCTCATCCGACAGGTCGGTTTCATACCCGGACGGATCATCAGGGTTATCAACCACCCGGGTGAGGTACGGGTGAACAACCGGCTCCCATACGTTCTCGAATTTCTCGCTAATGCCTCCACAGCATTTTGAATACCTCGCATCGCATATCTTCCCGTCATAAACCAGCACCATGCCTGAGGTCGAATTCACTGCTTCCTCAACAGTCGGCGTACCCGCCCTTGTTATCCCCTGGTAACGCTGGCAATGGTCATCGGCACAGACATCAAAATTTTTATGGTCTTCCCTGTCGTACCACCGTATTCTTTCACCATCCTTTTCGATGGTTGTAATATATTCGCCTGCATCTTTAAGCTGCTCCTCCTTTTCCTTCTGCGCCAGCAGCCAGCTGCGTGATATCACAGCATGAGCCCTTAATAGCTCAGCCGACGATGTGGCACTCATTTCCGATGATATCACACTAATAAGATACTCTTCGAGCGAAAGTACGTTAATTGCAGTAAGCAGCCCGTTCTCTTCTATAATGCGCAGTCCTCCCCTGAACCTCTGGTCCTCCTTCCTTTCCCAGTGAAAGTTTATTCCAATGGTTACCTCCTTGAGGTCAAAACTGCAATCGTTGCAGTTAACAGGCTCCAGTTCAACCGGAAAGCGTGTGCTGACCGGACTGTTACCTATTGTGAAGTTCAGTTTCCCGTCTTTCAGTTCTGCCTTGCCGGGCCCTTCAAATTCAATCCCGGTTTCAAGATGCCTGTAACGGCCATTCAGGTTAAAGACAACACGGGGCGAAAACAAAATACCTACATTGATTTTTGGTTGCATGGTATTGATTTTTAGTTATTAATTCCTTTATTCACCACTTATCAGACGATCAAGCAGCTCTGTCCATTCATCTTCTCCCAAGCTAACCTGCCCGAAAATATCTGCCACAACTGCAGCATCAATCTTTTCAAAATCCTCCGGCCTGGGAGTTATCCACAGACCTCCGAAATCGACTGATGCCGGGCTCATGAGTATCTGGCATTTGCCTTCCTCAAAAAACTGTGCCGGCCTGTGCCTGGCACGTGGAAAAACAACTACCGTATAATATCTGCCATTGTAACCTGCCAGCATGTTAAGCATGGGCTCATCCTCCTTCCCCTGCATCTGGTGCAATATATTGTATATTCTCGTGAACCACTGCTCAAGCCGGTCTGTTCCGGTACCTTCCATAACAATCGTATGCCTGTGGTAATTTCCGATATATGATATATTTGCTGTGCCGTCGCCGGCTATGCGCTTCCTATCAAGATAATTCACTTCCATTTCCACCGGCATGAAGCCCCTGGCACCAGCCTGAAAATGAAAATGGTCGGGTGCGCTTGCTCCGCAGCGCGGACCGTTGTAGAACAAGGTGTAATCCTCAAGGGCTTCAGCCAGACGCATCATATCTGCAAACCGGCCAGCAATAAGCTGGTCTTCATGACTTTCCAGTGCTATCGTCAGATGCCTTTTGAATATTGGGAACGGATTGACCAGTATCAGGTATCGGTTATAAAAAACAATATACTCCTGCTGCGGAGGGAGATTTGATTTGCACAAAAAGCAGGGGCGCTCACTGATGCTCTTTTTGTCAACCCTGGCAGCCGAAGACCGCATCCTGGCAGGATTGAACTGTACCCTTACCAAAGACCCTCCGGGCATGGGTACATCTTTCAGCATTACCCGTTCGAGTCCGTTATAGTTCTCCCTGGCCAGCGGCCATTGATCAAGCTGAGAACTGAAGAACCCCTTCATATTATTTATTGTGTACCGGCTTATGTTCTCCATAAAAAAATAATTTCCTTCAGGATACACACGACGGCTGCCAGCCGGCCGCGTCAAATCATTTGTCCGAAGAATCCTGTTTGAGTGCTATCCTTGCCAGCAACTCGATCGTCCTTATCCTGTCCTTATACAAATTATGCGAATTCAGTTTCTGTATATCGAGCGAAGCATCGGTATTCTCTTCCCATCTCCTGCACAGGTACAGAGGATCATATATCCGGCCAATCTGGTAATGCCGCGATATTGCAAGTCCAAGCGCATAGTCCTCGCCATAGCTAACGTTTGGAAGCCTTATCTCCCTCAGCACAGGAGTATAGAAAGCCCTTGGTGCCCCCAGCCCGTTAATCCTCAAAGCATTGTTGCGCCCGTTTTCGGGAGTCCACTCACGATGATCGATCAGTCCGGGTGGTATCTCCTCGAGCCCGAAGTTCACCATTTTGTAGCTCCCCACAATCATCACGCATTCCTGGGCATAAAACTCATCAACTATCCTCTGCACAACATTTTCGTCAATGTACAGGTCGTCGCTGTCAAGTTGTATTGCAAACCTGCCGCACTGCTTATGAAAAACTCCGGTATTCCAGCATCCTCCTATCCCAAGGTCCTCCCTTTCGGGTATTACATGAATTACACGTTCGTCCGAAGAGGCAAAATCCTTTAGAATTTGGGAAGTACCGTCAGTGGAGTGATTGTCGACCACGATAATATTGAACGGGAACCTTGTTTCCTGGCTTAGAACCGAATTAACTGCATCGGAAATAGTCTTTACACGGTTCCTGACCGGCACTATGACAGACGCCTCAACGGGAAAGGAACCACCTGACAGGTCGGCAGTTTTGAAATCAGGTTTCAGCCAGCCTCCGACCGACTTGAGATGGTCGGTGCACACCCTCTCCATCTCAATCTGCATCTGACGGTTACGCGGATCGACGTAATCAAACATCTTCTGGCCTGATTTACGGGTATCGGTTTCCATCTCGGTGTACAGGTACTCAGGTATCCTGAACAATTTGTATTTCTCAGATACTTTAAGCCTCAAATAATAGAGGCCTGCAAACTGGTATTCTTCGGGAACCCTGGCAACGGCCTTTTTGACAGCCGATGTGCGGTACAGCAAGACCGACCCAAAGTTAAAATCATCACGCAGGCTCCCCTGCTGGTAGTCAATAACAGGACACGGCTGCACGGCACCCTCCTTAACCTCGAAATAGTCGGAATAGACCATTCCTGCACCTGTATCATCGGCTACCTGCATCATGCGCAGCAGTGAATGCTCCCCAAGCCTTAACGGGAGAGGCTTGGTATAAATAAGCACGTATTCTGTGTCGGCAAGGGCAGCCATCTTCTTTACAGCCGCAGTGGTCAGCATCGACAGGATATCGGTCATTTCGGCGTTTCCGGTTAGTGGCAATTGTTCATCTCCGGACTTGCCAAAAACATAGGTCTTCCTGGTCACTCCAGTATCTTCTAACTGCCTGAGTGTTTGTAGAAGGTCATCCTGGTTACCCGCAGGTAAAAAACATGTTATCCTCTGTTCCATAATTTTATTTTTTATTTGATTATGACTCGATCTGTTAATAAAAATTCCTTATAAATCACATTCTTTCTGTCCGGGTTCCCGATCCCTGAGCAGCGGAAAACCTGCGGAACTTTTTTACAATATGTTTATACAACATCGCTGTCGATATATTTAACAATGTATTACAATTTCACATTAATACAAAATGTCTTCCGCCCCCCTTACCCCGGTGATTTATACATTTCTTTGTGTTTTATTTCGCACACGGGGCTTTTATGGAAGCACTGAGCCGTTACCGCTTGTAATAAACCGCATTATCCCTCCAAGCAATAAGGCCCTCTGCTCATCACAGTATATAGCTTCGAAAGGGAAACCGAACGCCGCGACCCTCCATGAACCATCCCGCAGAACAGCTGCACTGGTCTTGGTCGCAGAGTACCTGTACAACCTTATACCGGTTTCATCAGCAGGCTCGATGGCATCAGGAGCCTCTACGGTGTATACGGATGGCTCATATCCTTTATTAAACTCAATATTAACGGGTAATGAACAATGATTACCGCCGGTTATATATACGCTGCCACTGTTGCAGGCATGATTGGTCCTCCATGTATATCCCAGTACATCACGGGCAAAACGGGAGGCAAGTGTATCGTTGTTCACGGCCATGTCGGTTCCGATATAGGCTCCCGAGAGCATTATACCTGTGCCATATCCGGCAAACCTCCTCAATTCTGCCATCATTCCGGGGGTAAAAACCCTGAAGCTTACTTCACCGGTATCATTCCATGATTTTATGCCGCGTTGCTTACCAAAAATGACAATGAGTGCTTCAAAATCATCAGGCTCGTAAATACCCTGCTCGAATGCTTCCCGGCTGGCAGAAATAAATGAATAACCGTTTTCTCTCAAAACTCTTCCATAAACCGAAGGATAATCAAAGCTGTTGCCTGCCAGCACTTTTCCTTCCGAATCAGCATAACTTGCCCCCCAACCTGGAGAATCATCATCCAGCCAGTCGCTCGACCTGCTGAAATCATACTGTACACCGGTATGACTGAAATCGTACCTGTCGGGCACCCCCATATCATCCCACCATGCCACTCCGGCCATATTGCCTTCATCAAAAACAAAGGGTCCGGATATACGGGTGAAACCGTTCACCACCAGCACCGGTTTTTTATTGCCGGCTGGCAGGGAAACTGAGAGAATCTCACCAGGCAGGCTTTCTCCGCCCCTGTTTACGGCGGTAACCCTGAAGCTGTATAACTTCTCCTTTTCCGGCAGATCAAAATCCATATGGGTCAGGCCTGTCTTTTTGCCATTATCAAAACCGCCATCCTCAATACGTGTATAGACAATAAAACCGTCGGCCAATGCAGTAGGTTCCAGGGGATCCTCCTGTCCGCTCCAGCTCAGCCGGACAGTATTGGCATCAATATGTTCGATAGCCATACCTGACGGTGGCAGTGGCTGCACGACAGCTTCCCTGCCCTGCTCAAAGGCGAGATACCTCAGCATGCCCTTGTATATTGCCCTGCTCACAATAAACCTGAAACGAGGATCAAGCCCGTATCTCATGTCGGCCAGATTCTGATGAGAAAGAAGCTCCAGCAGCATTGCCGGCGCATGCGGCCTCCAGGCTTCAGAATACTGCCTGTCCCATATACCCCTTCTGGTCCACCGGTAATCAGTACTTATCCTGATATCCTGAACAATATGTGTCTGAATTATATCGGAAAGATCACGAGAGGCCATCCGTGATTGTCCGGTGTAAAACAGACCACCGGTACGTTCGCTGCTGTAGATGGAAAGTGTGCCGATCACCGAATCGCAGGGAGTAACACCGGCATCTGTATGGAAAGCAAATACAAGGTCAAGAGGAATCCGCGGACTTTCAGGATCAGGTTCGCCGGTCAGGGTCAATGGTGCTCCAATCAGGTAATTCACCCATTCTCCCCTTGACATGAAATCGTCATTATAATCGTTGCGGCCCATATTGGGACTGTATACCGAAGAATCCGGCATACCCGCATACTGCAGCCAGTAGCGTGCTCCTTCCATATAACGGGGCCTGCCGCTGAGTTTCCATTCCCGATCCGGCAGTTTTTCACCGCCAGTTTCTCCTGTTACAACCCGGCCATTATCATGAAGTGACCAATGTGAGGGAACATATTCTTCTGCCGGCCGCCTGGCAACATTGCCTTTACCACCGCCAAACCGCACGGCATCAGTTGTAACATAACCTTCCGTCCCTTCCATAGCTGATACAACGACACTTCCGGAATCAGCATCTTTCCCCTCCCTGAAACGAAAGGTACCAAGATATACCCATGTCCCGAAGCCCATTGTCTGATCAGCCACAAATGAAGTGCTGCCTCCGGAATGATTTACAGTATATATTGCCTCAGTAACATTACCGGGTGTATATGCCCAGGAGACATATACCGCGTAATCTCCACACTCAGGTATGTCAGGTATATATGTAGCAGCTGCACCCCTGTCATCATCAACCCTCAGGCGTAAATGAGACCCCATCCTGAATGGGTTATCACCGTCAAACAGGGTGTCGGTCAATGCAAATCCACCGGCCGCAGTCTCCCACACGTGATGCTTACCATGCTCCAAAATTACTTTAGAACCGCGATGTGAGCCATCATTGTCCACTACAACCTCAAGCGGCTGAAGATCCCTTTCCCTCGGCATCAGTACTGTTGCTCCTGCATTTTCAAGCATAGGTAACAGGTATTGATGGATGAAGGCAAACGGGAACAGGTCTTCTATTGTACCGTAAAGCCTTGCCCTCTGCCACTCCCACCTGTCTCTTTCTGCTTCGTAGTAATAACCGTGACTTGGCCACAATGCTATATGCGCACCCGTCAAACCCGCTTCATAGCTTATATTGCCGGCCGGGCGGACAAGTTGGCGGGGCTTTATTCCTTCGCCGGGCAGCAAAGAATACAGACCGCCTTCATGAACTTTTCCGGCTGCCAGTCTTGAAGTATCGGTATTGATATATTCTTTCCTGTAGTAGTTGGGTATATATTCTTCAAGCCTTCTGCCCCGGGAATAAAGCTCGAGGTCATAGTTTCTGAAACGGAAACCAAGCCTGTTGTGTAATCCCGCCCTAAATCCTTCAAGCCACGGATACCTGACCGGAATATGTGTAAGGGAACTGCTGAGCCAGATGTCGAGCTTCCTTGCATAAACATCAGCCCTGATACTGTCAACTCCCATATACCCCAGGTGATGCCATCCCTCCAACAGGTCGGATATATCCTCCAGACGGTTCATTGCCCTGCCTGCAAGGCGCCGCTCCCTTGCATCCTGTGCCATAGCCTGAATAGTGCATATAGACATCAGTAATATGATTGTCAGAAGATATCTCTTCAATGCCTGTTGTTTTAAATCAAATCCGAAATCGCTTCCACGTTTTATCATGCCGAAACTGTAACAGGATATCCGGCATCTTGCAAGCCTGTGCTCTTCTGATGGAATATACAAAGAGCCAGTATCTTTTTTAAGTGTGTCAACCACCTTGCATTCCATTGTGCGCTAAAATAACCATTTTTTAATGAGTATAAAAACACAGGTCATATGCCATTTGGCATATTGGCTGTTAATGCAGACCGCCTCCCGCATCAGCCTTTTTTTTATCTTTGCAGTATAAAAAACGGCCTCATTGTCATAAATGCGCCCCAGTGCTGACTGACAGAGAGCCCATTACACAAAAAAACACTTTTCAGCAGATGATATTAATAGCCGACAGCGGGTCGACAAAAACAACATGGTGCATAGCCGGCAATGATAACATACCGGTTGAAACTTGTACTACGGCCGGGATCAACCCCTTCCTGCAAAGCCCTGATGAAATATACAGCACTCTTGAAAAGGAATTCAAGGTAAGGAGGGGCCCTTTTGATGCAATATTTTTTTACGGCGCCGGTTGTGCCAATAAGCAAAAAAACGAGGAGGTAAGACAGCCGCTTACCCGGTTCTTCAAAGCAGGTATTGTATACGTCGATTCAGACCTGGTGGGGGCTGCACGTTCTCTTTGCGGAAACAATCCCGGTATAGCTGCAATCCTCGGAACCGGATCCAACTCATGCTATTATGACGGAAAAAAGATTGCAAGGCATGTATCCCCTCTCGGCTACATTCTCGGCGACGAGGGCAGCGGTACGGTGCTTGGAAGGAAGCTTCTTGCCGATGTGCTGAAAAAACAGCTGCCCGAAGTTATATGCAACGCGTTTTATAAACAATACAAACTTGAACCGGCAGAGATACTGGAGCGGGTTTACCGCAAGCCTTTCCCGAACAGGTTCATGGCACAATTTTCACATTTCCTTGGCGCGAACACAGGTAACCCCGCCGTTTACCGGCTGATAAAAGACAGCTTTACGGAGTTTTTCAACCGCAATATCAGTCAATATCCCGAAGCAGCACGACTGCCGGTTAATATTACCGGAAGCATCGGGTGGCACTTCAGGGATATCATTACTGAAGCAGCCCGCGAATCAGGATTTACAACAGGCGTTATCACACAGGCACCAATGGATGGATTGCTCCGGTATCATAATGAGATAAACCCGTGACTTTATTTTACGATGACAAAAAAGATCAGGAAAACAGAAGATGAAGACCTTCAGAAAATAATAACCGAACAACCGTCAAAGTACCAGAACCTGGAAAAAATGTCGGTTCGTGAGCTTATTGAAGGCATCAACAAAGAAGATGCCCTGGTACATAAAGCTGTCAGGAAAGCCCTGCCACAGATAGAAGAACTTATCGAAGGTATCCTTCCCAGGATGAAACAGGGTGGCAGGGTATTCTATATCGGTTCCGGAACCAGCGGCAGACTGGGCGTGCTTGATGCCTCCGAGTTGCCGCCTACTTTCGGGGTACCCGATAATATGGTGATCGGACTGATATCAGGAGGAGACGTTGCCCTGCGCAAAGCAGTGGAGAAGGCCGAAGATGACCCCGATAAGGCATGGGAAGACCTGAAAAAATTTAATATCAATAATAAAGACACCCTCATTGGTATTGCGGCATCGGGCACAACCCCCTATGTTGTGGGTGGACTTCAACGGGCGCGAAGTGAGGAACTGCTGACAGGGTGCATCACCTGCAATCCCGGTTCACCCGTCTCAAAGGCAGCAGAAATAGCTATAGAAGCAGTAGTGGGACCGGAATTTCTTACCGGAAGTACCAGGATGAAAGCAGGTACAGCCCAGAAAATGATACTGAACATGGTCACAACCTCTCTGATGATCAAGCTGGGAAAAGTAAGGGGTAACAGGATGATCAACATGCAGCTCACAAACAATAAGTTAGTGCGCCGGGGTACAAGAATGATCATGGAAGAGCTCAGTCTCGATGCGGAAAAAGCGAGAGAATTGCTGCTGAAGCACGGCAGCGTCAGGATGGCCATAGAAGCATGGAATATGGATAATACCTGAGAAGGATTACCTGCCCGTTCTTTTCCTGAGCCTGTCAGCACCTCTGAGAACCAGTTCGCGCGTTTCCTCAAAACCCAGGCAGGCGTCGGTTATCGAAACCCCGTACATAAGCCCGGACCTGTCAAAACCGGTCAGGTCCTTCTTAATGGATTGTCTGCCTCCAATGAGGTTTGTTTCGGTCATTAATCCCGCTATCTTTTCATTACCTCTGCATATCTGTTCTATCACCTCTTCAAATACCAGGGACTGTTTCCTGTAGTCGCCGCCTGAGTTGCCATGGCTGCAGTCAATAACCAAACCGTTTGTAAGTCCCTTGCTTTCCATCACACTGAGGGCAGACATGACTTTCTCGTTATGGTAATTGGGTTTTAAGCCGCCCCTGAGGATGAGGTGCCCGGTATCATTTCCCGTAGTTGCCACAATACTGGCATTCCCGTTCTGGTCTATTCCGATAAAGCAGGTCTCGTTCCTCAGCGCCAGAAGCGAGTTTATTGCGGTATCAATATCTCCCCTTGTGCTGTTTTTGTAGCCAACAGGCATCGACAGTCCCGACATCATTTCCCTGTATAGTTGTGTCTCGCTGGTTCTTGCCCCTACAGCTGTCCACGACACAAGATCAGAGTAGTACTGGGGCGTGAATGGATTGAGAAATTCTGTGGCTACAGGCAGTCCGCATTCATTGACGGCATGCAGCAAGACCTGCCTGGCCATTTCAAGTCCCTTTTCAATGTCCCAGGAATTATTGATATGCGGATCATAAACCATGCCTTTCCAGCCATCAATTGTCCTTGGCTTTTCAAAATAAAATCTTCCCGCAACCACAAACTGGTCACTTACCTCCTCTGCCATTTTCGCTATCCTGCAGGCAAGCTCACCTGCCTGGACACTATCATGAATTGAACACGGACCGGTAACCAGGAGTTTTCTTCTGTCCTCACCATTTATCACGGCTGTGATCTCCTCCCTCGATCTTCTGACCAGCTCCCTGCCCTTTTTCTCAAGAGGCATTCCCGCCACAAATCCGGCAGGCTTGGGAAGTGTACGGTAATACTTTACCCGCTTATCGGTAACTCCATTCAGATTTGGCATATCAAATACATATCAGGGTGTGATAACAAAGGGTGGCATATATTTGCCCGGTTCGTAGTGTTATAAACCCGGTATATAATTCCCTCGCAATCCTGCAAAGATACTAACCAAATAATTAACCGTCACATTCCGGCAATGATTTCTTCAGCCGGATGTAAAAACTGCTCCCTTCTCCTTCCCGGCTCTCAACCCTGATACTGCCGCCATGACATTTCACAAACTCATTACACAAGATCAGTCCCAGTCCGGTACTTGGCTCACCATCCGTTCCCGTGCGCGATGTCTTTTTATCCAGGCTGAAAAGGTTATCCATAATCTCGCTGTTCATTCCAATACCCGTATCACTGAAGGATATTACCACATATTCATCTTCATCGGTGATAGCCGAAATTCTTACCGAGCCTTCATGGGGGGTGAATTTTACTGCGTTGATAAAAATATTTCTCAATATGGTGTCAAGCATTTTCCTGTCAGCACATACAGTTAACGGTTCTGGCAGGTCATAAACCACATCTATTGCCTTGTCATTGGCAAAAGAAAGGAGAGGTTCTATACAGTCAAGCACCCTTTCTCTTACATTCAGTTCTTCAGGGCTGAAATCAGTCACCCCTTGCTGGATACGTGACCACTGCAGCAGGTTCTCGAGGAGAGAATATAGATTACTGGCAGATTCCTTCATGCTCGATACTATGGTATGAAGCATATCTGTCGACATTGAATCAAGGCTTTCATGCATGATATCGGTATAGCCGAGAAACGAGCTGAAAGGGCTGCGCAAATCGTGTGCAAGAATAGAAAAGAACCTGTCCTTCTCTGCATTAAGTTTATGCAGCTCCTTATTGGTTTTTTTGATCCGGTCCTCTGCCAGTTTACGTCCGGTAATATCTTCAACTATACACATACCTCCCTCAACGACGGGGCCGGCAGGCCTTACAGGCTGAAACAATGCCCTGATGTATACAGTCTTTCCTCCGGTAACCGATGTATACCTGCCTTCAAAAACCGTCTTTTCACCTTTTAGTGTTTTTTCAACTGCGGCTACAACCCTTTTATCCGGCAACTTCACCATATTAAGCCCGGTCAGCTTTTCAGGCGACGATCCGAAAAGCTTTACAAAATATTCGTTGCACACCTCTATAACACCATCGCTGTCAAAATACATCAACCCGAGAGGTGCATTTTCAAAGATAAGTCCGAACTTCTCATCACTCTCCTGGCGTTCCAGCTCGGCCTTTTTCAGGTCTGTAAAATCATGCATCACAAGCATTTTGCCAAGTTTTACCCCCCGGTCATCGTCAAGGAGTATCAAATTACATTTCAAAAAAATGACACGGTCGGATGTAATTCTTGAAACTTCAAATCCACCGGAGTTTATCCCGTTTGTAAGGTGAACACTGATATCGGGCCAGCCGCTGAAGAGAAGGCCGGCAGTTTTGCCAACATAATCATAATCAATGCCCAGCAATACCGATGCGGCCCTGTTGAAATCAACCAGCCTGTTATTGTTGTCCAAAACCACGACCCCATCAGGAATATTATCAAAAAGCATGTTTCTTGCCAGCGGGGTTAGAGAAAAGAGACGGTAACGGGATATGCCCGCAAATATGATCAACCCGGTTAATGCGAACGAGAAGGGCATAGGGTCGATCCCTCTTGGCATAACACCAAGCAGATAACCAATGTATACAGCAAAAGGCACAGCTGCGCCTGACAGAACAATGCCCGACTGTTTTCTGAAAACCTTTACAGATGTAAGCCACATCCTGAATATCAGGATCAAAGACACCAGAATTGCTGTCACAGCGTAAATCTGATGAACCCAGTACCAGATTCCCGGGTTGAACAGAAATACAGGGAAAATACCTGTATCATCCACCTCCCCGCCTGCTATAAACAAGTCATGGTGCTGGTGTGTGAAAGCCAGAAGAAGAGTTGCAAAGGGTATAATTAAAATGGAAATAAGCAACCAGGCTGACCTTACATCAGCTTTCCTGGTATAGCTGATGGCAAAAAGCAGGAAAGCGGCAGGCACAAAAGGTATTCCAAGGTACTCAAGCCTGTAAAACAGCCTGGCTGTTTCCGTATCGGCAGAACAGAGTTCGAGCCCGTAGAAAAGCGAGTATGCCGTACCCGATAACATCAGCAATATGAACCACTTTACTCCGGGGGTACGTGATTGTTTACTTATCAGCAGGGCAACTGACACCATTATAACCGCAGCGGCAAATACCGGTATCGAATACGGATTAAAATACATAATGGCAATTGTTTGCTGTTAGACTTATTCGGTTTACCGGATCGATGATTGTTGTAAGCGAAACTGCATCTAACATCCGGGGGGTATCCTCTCATGCTTTAACAAAATGGAATACGCCAGCAAGCAGACCTGGTTACCAGTCCGGAAAATCTATCATCGCTTTCATTACACCGTCTGCGTATTCTGCGACAAGACTGAAGGCATCACCGGTCTTTTCAAAGGGAAACCTGTGAGTGACCATCGCACCCGGGTCAACATCCCCGCGGTCTATCAGGTCGAGAGTTTCCTCCAGTGCGTGGTTTTGCCTCCTTATATTCAGGACTGTGATCTCTTTTCGCCTAAGCTTTTCTGCGCAGAATGACCACCGGTCAAACTCCGGTATCCCAACAATCACAATTTTCCCCCCGGGCTTGACAAGGTCAACTGCCTGATCCATTGCCTCCTGTTTTCCGCAGCATTCATACACGATATCCAGTCCCCGTGGTTCGCGATCCATTATCATAGCGGTTATGTCTTCCCTGTCGGGATTACCACCCCACTCAGCTCCTGCAGCACCGGCTATGTCAAGCCTGGATTCAATCCTGTCGGTTACATAGATCTTACCGGCATTTTTCGACGCTGCCGTGAGGTATACACTCATTCCTACCGGGCCAAACCCCAGGATACCGGCTATCTTATCCTGAACCGGCATTGACTGCCTCACCGAATATAATCCGATTGCAAGCGGTTCTGAAAGTGCAGCTTCGTCAAAGTTCATGTCGCCGGGTATCGGGAAGCAGCTGGTTTCAGGCATCACCAGGTATTCAGAAAGGCATCCGGGTGACTGGCCCGGACAGCCAAGGAATCTTAACCGTCTGCAGGTATGATGCCGCCCGGCCAGGCACTGGTCACACTCATAACATGGCATAGCGGGTTCAACAGCAACCCGGTCGCCGGGTCTGACCCTTGTAACACCTGGCCCGGTTTCAGATACTACTCCTGCACATTCATGCCCCACTGTAAAGGGATATTCCACAACCTGGCTTCCTATCCGTCCATTCAAAAAATAATGGATGTCGGATCCGCATACACCTGCAACCTTCATCCTGATCAGGACATCTGTGCTGTTTACAATAACCGGGGCAGGAACTTCCAGCATCTCCAGTCTGCTAACACCGGTGAGCATAAAAGATCTCATCACAGGTTTGTTTTTTGTGGCTGCACATGTGCTGCACACACTTATTGCCTTGTTTCGCCGGCTACATCAAATACGGCAATCTCGGCCGGCCTGGATGCAAGACGCCCGATTTTTTCTCCGTACTCGGCAAAATAAGGTGCTGCAAAGTGTGCCTCGACAGCAGCCTGGTTAACATATGTCTCAAAAACTAGGAACCTGGACGGATCGTCAGGGTCCTGGAAAAGTTCATATCCTGTACAGCCGGGTTCCTGCAGCGTCAGCTCAGTAAGCTCACTGAAGAGTTCGATAAACTCATCAACATGCTCAGGCTCAATAAACAGCCTTGCAGTAATTATTTTCGAATACTCTTCTTCAGCAGCGGGCTGGTCAGCCGGACCGCAGCACCCTGCAAGCAGTCCGATAAAAAACAGTGCAAATACATTGAAAACCTTTCTCATTTTTGACCTGATTATATGGTTCGACAAATTACTGGCATCTGATAAATCATGCCGTTTGATAAGATG
This sequence comes from Bacteroidales bacterium, assembly GCA_007131165.1. Taxonomy (GTDB): domain Bacteria; phylum Bacteroidota; class Bacteroidia; order Bacteroidales; family PUMT01; genus PXAP01. The sequence continues at coordinate 24,809 of SLRB01000325.1, forward strand.
GTAAAAGTAGTAAAATTAATGCCATGTAAAAAAAATAAAACTGCATGGTTAAAATCCAGGTGATCACTTATTGTATATTGTCCATAAAATTTGAGCTATACTGCTGCATAGCGTGCATATCGGAATTTTTACGGGGCATTTAATAGATTTTTACACTTTAATCAAGTAATTTTGATATTGCTCATTACAAAACACGGTTATGCTGAAAAGTAAAGTATTTCCCTTCATGCCGTTGATCATTGCAGCAGTATGCCTTATAACTGCCGGTTGTGAAGAAGAACCTCAATTTGAAGAGGTCATAGAAAACGTAAGGCTGGCTCATGCTCCTGATGCAAGGGAGAATGTTTTCGATGTAAAAGCTGAATGGCTCGGCAGGATGAAAGTCCGCCTGAAAGGAGAAGTAGACAATTCATCACTTGAGTCTGTGCTGGTTGATTCTCTCCATGAGGCCGGATTTCAGGTAACCTCAGAGCTTGATGTCCTGCCTGTAGAAACTCCCTGGCCGTGGGCGCTTGTAAATCTTAGCGTATCAAATATCAGATCATCACCATCACACCGGTCTGAACTGGTTACCCAGGCACTGATGGGTAACCCGGTAAGGGTGTTAAGAGAGCGTGGGTCATGGGTCTACGTGCAGACACCTGACCGTTACCTTGGATGGGCTGAGAAGTCTGCCCTTACCGGTTATGACCAGGACGATTTTGACAAATGGAAGCACTCAGCAAGAATAATTTTTACTGAAACATTTGGTTATATAAGAGATAAGGCTGAGGGCAACATTATTTCCGATATTACGGCAGGTGCGATCTTGAGCATAAATGAAAGATCTGGCAATTTTATCGGTGTTACCCTGCCCGACGGCCGCAGCGGGATAGTAAACGGAGAGGCGGCAGCCTGCTTTGAGGAGTGGAGCGCTTTTGCTTTGCCCACCGGGGACAGGATTCTTGAAACAGCCCTCAAAATGAAGGGCTTCCCCTATCTTTGGGGCGGGACTTCTCCAAAAGGGATTGACTGCAGTGGGTTTACCAGGATCGTATGGTTCATGAACGGTATGGTCATAGCAAGGGATGCATCGCTCCAGGCAAGGCACGGATCTCCCGTTGATACAAGCTACCCGGAAGAACTGGAAGCCGGAGACCTGCTATTTTTCCGGACCAGTGCCGATGCACCACCGGATTCACCTGTAACGCACGTTGCAATATACAAAGGTAACAAAGAATACATACACGCGGCAGGAATGGTAGCTGTGAACAGCCTCGACAGTACAATGGACAACTACAGCGCCTACAGGGCTAAAACCCTGCAAAGCGGCAGGAGAATTGAACCCGGCACGGAGGGCCCCGGAATGGTTCCCGTAAAGGAACATCCCTGGTATTGGCATAATAATTAAAACAAAACCTTAAAAGGCATGATTTCCAGAAGAAGCTTTCTAAAAAAGACAGGTTTACTTGCAGGTTCGGCACTTGCAGCCCCAGCCATTGCAAAATCCGGATACCCCCTGGCCGGTCAATTAAATGGCGGCAAAAAGATGACATTCGGCTTCAGGCCCTATGAAGTGAGGCTTAAACATGTATTTACCCTGGCAGCAGGAAGCCGCACGACAACGCCCGTTGTCTTTACAGAAATAGGTTATGACGGTCACATAGGTTATGGTGAGGCATCAATGCCCCCTTATCTTGGAGAGAGCCATGCTACAGTAACCCGGTTCCTGGAGAAGGTTGATCTTTCACAGTTCAGAGACCCTTTTCATATTGAAGAGATTAACCGCTACATAGATGCCATAGCCCCGGGAAACTATGCAGCGAAGGCCTCTGTCGACATAGCACTTCACGACCTCACGGGAAAACTGCTCAATCAACCATGGTACCGGCTGTGGGGCTATAATCCTGACGATACCCCCAACACATCATATACGATTGGCATCGACACCCCTGAAGTTGTAAGGGAAAAAACAAGGGAAGCCTCAATGTACCGGATACTTAAGGTCAAGCTCGGGCTTGACACTGACAAGGAGATGATAACAACCATACGCTCGGTTACCGACACCCCTCTATGTGTCGATGTTAACCAGGGCTGGGAAGACCGGGAATTTGCACTTGAGATGATCCACTGGCTCAATGAGCATAATGTTGTATTTGTAGAACAGCCCATGCCTGTCGGGGCAATTGATGACATGGCGTGGCTCACCGAGCGTAGTCCCCTGCCCACCATTGCCGATGAAGCATTGCAGGGTCCTTCGGATATTGGGAAGGTTTATGGTGCATATGACGGTATTAATATCAAGCTTATGAAGTGTGGCGGTATGAGGGCAGCTCATCAGATGATAGGCACTGCACGTGCTCTTGGCATGAAGGTCATGATAGGGTGTATGATAGAAAGTTCATGTGCCGTTACTGCCGCTGCCCAGCTCTCACCGGCAGTTGACTGGGCCGACCTTGACGGGAACCTGCTTATCAACAACGATGTGTTTGACGGCCTTAAAATAATTGATGGCAAAGTGACGTTACCTGACAGACCGGGTATAGGAGTCGTACCTTTGTAATGGACCTGGTCCGGCAACCCGGCAGAGACCGGCAGTTAGCCGTAAAAACTTTATTATAACACTATAGAACCGGTACGCAAATCAAAAAAACAACAGATATGCAAAGTAAAGCACAAAGAACAAGGCTGGGTATTTTCGTACTGATCAGCTCTGCATTCCTGCTGATCATAGTTGGCCTCTTTACAGCCCGCAGGTTTTTTGAACCCAGGGATACATATTATGTTGCTTACAGCGGTATTTCGGTGAGTGGACTGGAGGTGGGGAGCCCGGTCAAGTACCTTGGGATTAATGTCGGATCAATATCAAATATCCGAATCGACCCGGAAGATGTAACCACAATTATCGTCAGGCTTTCACTCGATTCCGGCACCCCCGTAAAGGAGGATGCTGTGGCAGATATTGTCGCCATAGGTATTACCGGACTAAAAACCATTGAAATACGGGGAGGGACAAAGGAGGCTGACTTCCTTGAGCCCGAAAGTTTCATTCAGGCAGGGTCAACCATTGCTGCAGAGCTTACCGGAAGGGCTGAGGTTCTTTCTTTCAGGATGGAGGAGATACTCAATAACCTGCAGCTATTCACACACCCTGACAATATGGAGAACTTCAGCAGGGCTGCCGCAAATGTTTCTGAACTGTCGGCAACAACAACACATACGGTTGCAGGTATTGATGAAATACTGGCTGAAAACAGGGAGTATATCAGGAATGCCACCCGGGCAATAAATAATATCAGCGGAAGAATGGATACATCGTCTGAAGACTTTGCCGATGCGATAGGCCGGTTCAATGAAATCATGCAGGGGGAGGATATAACGGAGGTGTTGGGTAACCTCAGGGAAATATCACTGTCGGTCAGGGAGGCGAACATGAAGGAGCTCATTGAAAACCTGGCAGCCGCAACAATGGCCACTCAGGGGTTACTTGTAAGACTCGACGGCGACCTTGACGAGAGCAGCAGGCAGCTGAATGAGAACCTGCTTTTACTGCAGTACACCCTTGAGAATCTGAATGAAGCATCACGCAAGATAAATGCCGATCCCTCAGTCCTGATAAGGGGGCAAAGCACAAGAAACGTACCCGACAGGCAACTTAGAGGAAATTGATATTAAATAACTTCATGATATGCAAAGACACCTTATATTGTTACTGGTTTTTTCAGTTTTTACAGCCGGTTGCCTTACAAGGAAACCACCGGTTGTAAAATACTACGTACTTGAGTACCCGGGCAAAGAGAGTGTACCCAGCTTTGAAACTACTATAAAAGGCTCATGCCTGGTCAAACCTGTTGAGGTTTCGGCGGCATATTCATCAAACCAGATAGCCATCAGGGAAAACACGCATGAGTTAAGGTATTTCGCATTCAACATGTGGGCGGTCAGGCCGGAACAGGCACTAACCGGAATAATGTTAAGATTTCTTGACGATCACCAGGTTTTTGAAGAATTAAGGTCGCCGGGACTGGTACAAGAAGCAGACTATACCCTTGAGACAAGGGTGTATAACCTGGAAGTTGATACCGAAGGAAGGGATTACAAGGCAAGGCTGTACATCGAGTTCAGCCTTGTCGACAACAACCAGAACCGGCTTGTGAAAGAATACCGGATAGACAGGAACATACCACTTCAGGACAGAGACCTGAACCTTTTTGCCGCCGCCACAAGCACAATATTTGTTGAGTTACTTGCTGCATTTTTGGAATCGGCCGGTGACAGCCTGCATCAAGTCACCGAAAACATGCAAGACGTTATTAAACGCCTGTGAGTCAACACACACTAAACTAAATGAACAACAGGTACAAGAGCCAGCCCGGAGATATACTGATTACTGACAATATTACCTGCCGTCTTGAGGAGGATACACTGTTTATTGCCGGCAACCTCCTGGCAGCCGTGTCGGGAAGCCTTTGCAAGACTATATCAAGGGACGTTCCGCGACTGAAAAAGCAAGTTGACAGGATCAATCTTGACGGATTGACCGACATTGACAGCGCGGGCGTAATTGCTATCTTCTATATAAGGGGATTACTCAAATCAGACAGGGATATTATTGTTGAAACGGATAAACCGGCAATAAAGAAAAAAATAGAGCTGTTCAGTCCTGAAGGAATCGAAAAAAGCGCTCCCCCCCAACAAAAATCCCTTCCGGAAAGTACAGGCGAAATAACTCACCGGCTTTTTGCCGGCATCCTTTACGGGTTCGTGAAA
>SLRB01000044.1 GCA_007131165.1 Bacteroidales bacterium
TAATAAATGACCCGGTTCACGGTTTCATCGGGATCAGTTCAGAACTGGTTTTTGATCTGATATCACATCCTGTTTTTCAGAGGCTGAGAAGGATCAGGCAGCTTGGAATTACCCATTTTGTGTATCCCGGAGCAACACACACAAGGTTTCAGCATGCCATTGGAGCCATGCATTTAATGGAAATGGCCATAGGAGTTATCCGGTCAAAAGGGCACATTATAACTCATGAAGAGGAGGAGGCGGCACTTACGGCAATATTGCTCCATGACATCGGGCATGGGCCTTTCTCTCATACACTTGAGTCCTCTATAATTCCGAATATGCCTCATGAGCAGATGTCAGCCCTGCTTATGAAGGAGCTGAACAACATTTTTGATGGCAGGTTGTCTATGGCAATAGATATTTTTGCAGACCTTTACCCGAAAAGATTTTTACACCAGCTGGTTGCCGGACAGCTCGATATGGACAGGCTGGATTACCTTAAGCGGGACAGTTTCTTTACTGGTGTTACCGAAGGTGTAATCGGATCAGACCGGATAATAAAAATGCTCAATGTTGTGGATGACCAGCTTGTAGTTGAGGCCAAGGGTATTTATTCTGTTGAAAAGTTTTTGATTGCCCGGCGGCTGATGTACTGGCAGGTTTATTTTCACAAGACAGTTGTTGCTGCTGAAAACCTGCTGACCATGCTCCTGAAGAGAGCAGGGCAACTGGCTTCTGAAGGTGAAGAAATCTTTGCTTCCCCCTATTTGAAATATTTTCTGGAGAAGAATGTAACATCTGAAGATATCGGGGTTTTGTCAGGATCTCCCGCAGCAGAAGAGTTAATAGAAAATTTTGTAAATCTTGACGACGATGATATAATGAGTGCTGCAAAGGTATGGGCCGGGCATCCTGACAGGAGTCTCTCACTGCTGGCGGAATGGTTGACCGGAAGGTCATTGTATCGTGTTGAATTCCAGAATAAGGCTTTTGCTGAAAAAAGAATAAAGGAATTGAAACAGGAAATATGCAATAGATTTAATATTCCTGCGGGTGAAGCGGGATATTTTGTCTTCACTGGTACTATATCCAATTATGCATATAAATATGAGGATGAAAAGATACGGATACTATACAAAACGGGTGAACTGGTTGATATTTCAGATGCCTCCGATATGCTGAATGTAACCGTATTATCAAAAACTGTGAAAAAATATTTTCTTTGCTATCCAAAATGTATGGATGGCCGTTACTAAAGCATAAATGTTTAACATTAATTAACTTATAATGCAATTTACTGCAAGTCAGATAGCTGATTTTCTCAATGGGGTTGTGGAAGGGGATCCGGATACTACAGTAAGTGATGTTTCAAAAATTGAAGAAGGAAGGCCCGGAACACTCGCATTTCTTTCAAATCCCAAATATGAAAAATACATTTATGATACCAGGGCCTCAATTGTGCTTGTGAACAAAGGTTTTAAGCCAAGGCAGCAGGTGCATGCCACACTGGTAAGGGTTGATGATGCATATCAGGCTATTGCCAGCCTTCTTCAGCACAGGGAGGAGATGAAGCCTGTTCCGGAAGGGATTGATCGCGATGTGTATGTTCACCCTTCGGCCCTGACAGGTGAGAAGGTTTATGTAGGAAATTTCTCGGTGATTTCTGCCGGGGCTGTAATCGGGGATAATGTAAAGATTTATCCACAGGTCTTCATTGGTGAAAATGTCATTATCGAAAACGATACGGTGCTTCATCCCGGAGTCAAAGTATATTACAATTGCAGAATAGGAAAAGGCTGCACCCTGCATGCAGGAGTTGTTATTGGAAGTGATGGTTTCGGGTTTGCGCCCCAGTCTGACAACAATTACAGAAAGATACCACAGGTGGGGAATGTAATAATTGAAGACCGGGTTGAAATAGGAGCCAACTCAACCATAGACAGGGCAATGATCGGGTCCACCCTGATTCGCAAAGGGGCAAAAATCGACAATCTGGTACAGGTTGCACATAATGTCGAAATTGGTGAAAACACCGTAATTGCTGCGCAAACCGGTATAGCAGGTTCGACCAAAATAGGTTCTGATTGTATGATTGGGGGACAGGCGGGAATAATCGGACATCTTACCATAGCCGATGGAGTTAAAATTGCAGCCCAGTCAGGTGTTGGCGTAAGTATAACAGAGGAAAACGATGTGGTTCAGGGATCTCCGGCTTTCCAGCTTGGGAAATACCAGAGGTCATATGTATTGTACAGGAAATTACCCGAACTTTATAAGCAGTTACGAAACCTTGAGAATGAAATTGAAAACCTCAGGCGAGACAGATAATTCATGGTTGCTTTGGCGAGCGTATTGAAATTTTATTACCTTAATACAAACCTGTCCGCTCATTTATTAAAGGTCCCTCTATTCGGATTCAGGTGCCGTGGTTACCAGACATGAATCATGGTGGGCGGTTGATTTTTATTTTAATTTGTATATTGCGGTGTTTTTATCCGGGTTATAAAAAAGAAGGAAA
>SLRB01000284.1 GCA_007131165.1 Bacteroidales bacterium
CACTTATTTTATCGGATTTATTTTGATTGCCTGCTTTATGGCTGCAGGCCTTGTGTCATGCGAAGCACCTGTTGAAGATAAATTCATTGGAATTCAGCTTTGGTCGGTTCGCGGCGACATGACTGCCGACCCTGAAGGAACTATCCAGGCGCTTGGTGAAATGGGATACAGCTTTGTTGAATCAGCCGGATATCAGAACGGTCAGTTTTATGGTATGGATCCGGCCGATTTTGCTGCTCTTGTTGAGAAGCATGGAATGGAACATCTCAGCACCCACGTATACCGACCCCTGCCGTCAGAAGACCAGTGGGATGAGGCTATGGCATGGTGGAACCAGGCCATAGATGCCCATGTAAGGGGAGGGATACCCTATATGATAGCTCCCACAATGGACAGGTCGGCATTTGAAAGCCTTGAGAACCTGCAGCTGTGGTGTAACTATTTTAACACCATAGGAAGACTGGCATTGGACAGGGGAGTCAGGTTCGGGTTCCATAACCATGCGATTGAGTTCAGCGAAGTAGAAGGTGTGGTAGCCTACGACTACATGCTTGAAAATACAGATCCCGAACTTGTTTTCTATCAGCTTGACCTTTTCTGGATTGCTGAAGGCGGTAAGGACCCCGTTGACTACTTCAACAGGTATCCCGGCCGTTTCCTGATGTTCCACGTTAAAGACCATGAGGAGATTGGCGCAAGCGGTGAGATGGATTTCAGGCCAGCATACGAGAATGCCGACCTTGCCGGTATGAGGTATCATATAGTTGAGGTTGAGCAATACAACTATGAGCCTCTGGAGAGTGTGAGGATCAGCCTGGAGTACCTTCTGGATGCCGACTATGTAGAGGCAGACTACAGGTAGGACATAATTGGATTTATTCCAGTGCCGGCCGTGAAACCGATATTCACGGCCGGCACTTTATTTTTAACAAAATTCTCTATAACTTAGCAGGTGCAACAAAAGCAAGGGAACAACCGGTGGATAATACTGACATCCTGATAAAAATACGGAAGATAGTCCGCTCCATTAATCTGGAATCCAAAAAGATTTTAAAGGATTATGGTGTGAGCATACCACAGGTGCTTTGCCTGAATTTCCTCAGGAACTCACCTGATTTCAGGGCCACCCAGAAGGAGATATGCACCTTCCTTAACCTCAACCCCAGCACCGTTACGGGGATCATAAACAGGCTTGAGGGCAAGGGATATATTGCCCGGTTACCAAAGAAGGATGACAGGAGAAAGACTACGATCGTCCTTACATCCAAATCTTCAGACCTGCTTGACAGGATACCCCCCCTGATGCATGAGAGATTGTCGGAAAACCTCAGCACGGTTTCTCCGGACGATGCCGATACAATAAACAATGCTCTCGATTTGCTGATAGATTATCTTGATATAGAAAGTGTTGATGCAAGCCCCGTTATCACCTTTGAAGATGAAATAGCAGACGACCAGAAGTAAGTACCTGTCCAGTCTTTAATTATGATATTATTATCGCCAAAAAGTTTCTATAGAAACTAAAACCGGTTTCACCTGGATTGTACAATTTCTCCTGGAGCCAGGGAGTTTTCCAGTATCTTGTGCTGTAAGCCAGCATATGTAACACATATATAGCGGTTAAGCCGGACGCAACCTGCGGTTGACAAAATCCCCGCAGGGTGTGGGATTGACAGGCATATTTGCATTTCACCTTATTTTTTTGTAATTTTGTCGTGCAGAAATTAATTGCAAAATAAAAGATTCTATATGCTACGGTTTAAAATTTTCAACTCATCTAATCCAATGACAGATCAGGAGAGAACCGGAATAATCGATTTTCTCCATACCCATCTTGATCAGTTTCGCGACACCAAAGAGGCTATCGGCAGGGCGGTAGCCTATGCTATGAATGAAACTCCGGGCCCCGGTGGCTTTGTTCTTCAGGGGAAGGTAGACGAAGATATAGTTGGTGTGGTGGTTATAAACAAAACCGGCATGGAGGGCTATATTCCTGAAAACATACTTGTTTATATTGCTGTAGATCAGAAGTTCCGGGGTAAAGGATATGGCAAAGAGCTTATGGTTAAAGCAATAGAACTTGCTGAAGGTGATGTTAAGCTTCATGTTGAACATGATAATCCCGCCAGGTTCCTTTACGAGAAACTTGGTTTCACCAACAAGTATATGGAAATGAGGCTTACCAAAAATAAATAGTTTATCCACAGAAGCACTCTATGCTCAAAGCAGCAGACCTGGAGTTAATAGTAAATTTAAGAAAAGAGTTGCATAAATATCCCGAATTATCGGGAGCAGAAGAGATGACCGCGCGCAGGCTGACCAGGTTCCTCAGGGAGCTTGGCCCGGATGATATTGTTCGCGGGTTAGGAGGAAACGGGCTGGCAGGTGTATTCAGGAGCCCCGTTCCCGGTCCGCGGATACTTATAAGGGCAGAACTTGACGCCCTTCCCGTTAATGAGGAAAATAATTTTGACTACAGGTCGGTTAATAACGGGGTTGCGCATGCCTGCGGTCATGACGGACACATGGCAGTGGTTGCAGGAGCCGCTAAATACTTTGCCGCTTCCAGGCCCGAAAGGGGAGAGGTTGTGGTACTTTTTCAGCCATCTGAAGAAAACGGCCAGGGAGCAGAACAGGTGCTTAAGGATAAGCGTTTTGAAGCGTTACAGCCTGATTTTGCAATAGCGATGCATAATTTGCCCGGATACCCGAAAGGTAATATAATACTGAAGGAGGGTGCTTTTGCAATGGCTTCAGTGGGCATGATAGCAAAGCTTGACGGCAGGACTTCGCATGCTGCCGAACCTGAAAACGGAATTAGTCCGGTACGCGCTGTATCCCGCTTGCTGGAGGAATTGCCCGGCTTGCCCGGGGATAATAATTTCAGGAGTTTTACGCTTGCTACCGTAATACATGCCAGGCTTGGGGAAGTTGCCTTCGGAACCAGTCCGGGACACGCTGTTGTGATGGCGACCCTGCGGGCATGTGAGGACAGGGAAATGGATACGCTTACCCGGATGGCTGAAGAGATGGTGTTTCGAACAGCACAGGAGGAGAGGCTTAAAAGCTCGGTAAGCTATACCGAAAGGTTCCCTGCAACGGTAAATGACAGGTATCTGACAGAGCTGGCCAGGGAAACAGCAGGCGATCTTTCTCTTGAGGTTTATGATAAGACGGATGCATTCAGGTGGTCTGAGGATTTCGGGTGGTTCACAAGGGAGAGCAGAGGGCTTCTTTTCGGTATAGGAGCCGGCAGGGGGCATCCCGAGCTGCATAATCCCGACTATGATTTTCCCGACGATATTATAACAACCGGTATAGACATGATTACCCGGCTTGCTGTTAAATTACTTTACGAGAACAATGGCTGATACATCGGTAATTGAAATTAGCAAAAAGGCCGTGGAGGGCAACATCGGGTTTCTCCGCGAACAGCTTGGAGGTGATGTCATGATAACTTCAGTAGTGAAGTCAAATGCCTACGGTCATGGAATGGATGCTTACGTGCCCCTTGCAGAAAAAGCAGGGATTGATCATTTTTCTGTCTTCAGTGCCTGTGAAGCCAGGAGGCTGATGAAGATAAAGAGCCCCGGAACAAGGATCATGATAATGGGATGGCTCGACGATAAGGATATTGAGTGGGCCATAATGAATGAGATTGAGTTTTTTGTGTTTGATATACTCCGGCTTGAAAAGGTGATTTCGGTGTACGGAGACACGGGTGTGCCGGCACTTGTTCATATTGAGACAGAGACAGGTATGAACCGTACAGGCATGAACCGGCAGGAATTAAGAAGAGCGGTCGATATCATTCTGAAAAACAGAAGGTCAGTTGTGCTCAAAGGACTTTGCTCGCATCTTGCCGGCGCAGAGAGTATTGCAAACCATGTAAGGATCCAAAGGCAGATCTCGCGGTTTCTGCGGCTTTGCAAATGGTTCGGGGAGAAGGGGCTGGTACCGGAGTTTCGCCATGTTGCCAGCTCTGCGGGAGCGCTTACATATCCGGGAGCACGTTTTGACATGGTTCGCATGGGTATACTGCAATACGGCTACTGGCCCAGTGCTGAAACATTCATCCAGTACATTGGCAGGAGAAAAGAGAAGAGTGATCCGCTGACCCGGGTTATCAGCTGGAAGAGCAGGGTAATGACCATAAAAAAGGTTAAGAGGGGTGAGTTTGTTAGTTACGGGACGATATTCCTTGCACAGGAGGACAAGAAAATAGCTGTGATCCCGGTAGGCTATTCCCACGGCTACAACAGGTCGCTCAGCAACCAGGGGCGTGTGCTGATTAACGGCCAACGTGTAGGGGTTATCGGGCTTGTGAATATGAATATGCTTATTGCAGATGTCACTCAGCTGCCCGATGTAAAAACAGGTGATGAGGTAGTGCTCATTGGAAGTCAGGGCGAACTGACCATTTCCGTGGCTTCTTTCAGTGAGTTCAGCAACCAGCTGAATTATGAATTATTGACAAGATTGCCCGAGGCCATACCAAGGCAGGTAGTCAGCTAAAACTATATTATTATGGCATTTATGGAGCTCCGCAAGGAGAGGCTTAAACATAATTACGATTACCTCGACAAACTTTTCAAAGATAATAATATTGACTGGGGTATCGTTACAAAATTGTTGTGTGGGAACAGGACGTATCTCAGGGAGGTGATGGATCTGGGAATTAAACAGGTATGCGATTCCAGGGTCCGTAACCTGAAAGCTGTAAAAAGTATTAACCCCGGTATTGAAACGGTTTATATCAAACCGCCTGCCAAGCGCGCAGCGAGATCGGTCGTCAGGTATGCCGACATCAGCCTTAACACCGAGCTTTACACTATCAAACTTCTAAACGAGGAGGCAATAAGGCAGGACAAGATACACAAGGTTATTATTATGATCGAGATGGGCGACCTGCGTGAAGGGGTTCTGGGAGAGCAGCTGATTGATTTTTACGGGAGTATTTTTAATCTGCCCAATATTGAGGTTATTGGCATAGGTACAAACCTGAACTGTCTATACGGTATTATGCCCAGCCAGGACAAGCTTATCCAGCTTGGCTTGTACAAACAGCTGATAGAGGCCAAGTTTAAAAGGAAGATCCCTTATGTGTCGGGGGGATCATCGGTTACGATACCGCTTCTTGCAAAGGGAATTTTGCCTGCCAGTGTCGATCATTTCAGGGTAGGCGAGAGTTTGTTTTTCGGCAAGGACCTTTTTACGGGCAAACTCATCAAGGGGATGAAGAACGGAATATTCAAGCTGCATACCGAGATAATTGAGCTGACTGAAAAACCGGTGGTGCCGGTTGGTGAAATAGGTGCCAACCTGACCGGCGACACACCCGAATTTGATGACAGCGACCTGGGCAAAACGACATACAGGGCAATACTGGATATAGGAATACTTGACATTAACATCGAATATGTCGAACCGGTTGACAAAAGGATCAAGATATCCGGTGCAACATCAGATATGATAGTGGTAGACCTGGGGACCAGGAAGCCCAAATACCGGGTGGGTGATCTGATCGAATTTAAGCTTAATTATATGGGAACGTTGCACATTATGAACTCAGAATATATAGACAAAAAAATAGTTTAACAAAAAAAATATTGATATGCATGAACAAAGCAAAGACAATATTGTTGAAAAGTTGACCGTTATCAGAGCCCAGGAAATTTTGAAAGACAAGGCGAAGATGGCTATTATTGAGTTGCTCCGGAATGAAGGTCCGTCTTCATTCGGTAATATAGTGCGTGAACTCGGGGTTTCGCAGACAACCGCAACAAATCATATTCTTGAACTGAAACTTTTGGGTTTGATCGAGAAAAAAACCGATCCGCCGAATTTCAATTTGAATGAGGAAAGATATAAAACACTGCTTTCCTTCAGTAAAGAGTAATTATTTGTATTACATGTAACTAATATACAATTATATATATATGAGGCAATTAAAGATAACAAAGTCAATCACGAACCGTGATTCAAACTCGATTGAGAAGTATTTGCAGGAGATAGGCAAGGAGGATCTGATTTCGCCTGAGATGGAGGTTGAGCTTGCACAGAGGATCAAAAAAGGAGATCAGGCAGCACTTGAGAAGATGGTTAAGGCCAACCTGCGTTTTGTTGTTTCTGTTGCAAAGCAATACCAGTTTCAGGGATTGAGCCTGCCCGACCTTATAAACGAGGGGAATCTCGGTCTTATTAAAGCGGCAACCAAGTTTGACGAGACCAAGGGTTTCAAATTCATATCCTATGCGGTCTGGTGGATACGTCAGTCTATCCTGCAGGCTATTTCAGAACAGGCCAGAGTTGTAAGACTTCCTCTAAACCAGGTAGGGTCCCTGGGTAAAATACACAAGGTAAGTTCACGTTTCGAGCAGGAAAATGAACGGGATCCGTCAGATGAAGAGCTGGCTGAAAAACTTGATATGCCCAGGGATAAGGTGGCGGGAACACTGAAGCTCAATGGCAGGCCCATGTCTTTTGATGCCCCGTTTGTTGACGGTGAGGACAACAGCCTTCTGGACGTTATGGAAAATAAGGACTCGCCAGTGGCGGATTCTGAGCTGATGGTTGATTCCCTCCGCAAGGAGATCTCGCGCACCCTCAGCATATTATCAGAAAAAGAACGTAATGTACTCGAGTGCTACTTTGGTCTCGGCAGGCAGGAAATGTCGCTTGAAGCCATTGGAGAGGAGCTGGGGCTTACCAAAGAGCGTACGAGGCAGATAAAGGAGAAGGCCCTGAAACGCCTTCGTCACAAGTCAAAGAACAAGCTGCTCAGAATGTACCTGGGCTGAGTTTTGATACCGCACCTTTGATTTATCTGCAATTTTGGCTAATATTGTTAGCAATTCGTTTACCATTGATTTGACACTCACAATTAAACCGATCTGCTAACAAAAAAACTATCTTATTATGGCTAAAGTTGCAATGCTAGGCGCCGGATTTATAGGCGGGTTTTACACTGCTTCATTACAGGGTCTCCGGAGCAGGGACAAGGTTCATGTGGTTTGCGATTCTGACGGTGAAAGGGCAAAACAGTTTGCTGCCGATCACAACATCCCCGAATGGACTACCGATATGCACAAGGCAGTCAATAATCCCGAGGTTGATATAGTTGTTGTAGGTCTCCCCAACAATATACATCTTGAGGCTGTTACATTGGCTGCTGAAGCCAGAAAAGCCGTCTTATGCACCAAACCTCTCGGGAGGAATGCCGAAGAGGCAAAAAAAATGCTTGAAATAGTCGAAAAAGCAGGTGTTTTTAACGGATACCTCGAAGACCTGGTTTATACACCAAAATGCCTCACAGCCTATAATTCGGTGAGGCAGGGCACAATAGGGGATGTTATATGGGTGCGTTCGAGGGAGACACATCCCGGTCCGCATTCCGACTGGTTCTGGGACAGGGAGGTATCCGGAGGAGGGGTTTTGCTCGATATGGGTTGCCATTGTATTGAGATCGCCCGTGGGTATATAGGTAAGGACGTCAAACCTGTTGAGGTTATCTGCTGGGCTGATACCCTCGTAAAACCGATCGATGCCGAAGACAACGCAATCGGGTTTGTACGTTATGATAACGGTGCAATGGCCCAGTTTGAAGTAAGCTGGACTTTCAGGGGGGGAATGGATCTCAGGGATGAGGTGATGGGAACCGAAGGCACCATATGGATTAATAATTTTTTGCGAACCGGCATAGAAATGTTCTCGGCCGGGGGGAAGAAGGGATATGTTGCTGAAAAAGCAGAATCTGACCGGGGTTGGATCTTCCCGGTAAGTGATGAGGTTCATGAGCTGGGTAACAACAACATGTTTACCGACATGCTGAATTCCTGGGAGAACGGTACCGAATGCACCGAGACATTCTACGACGGGTACATTGTGAACGAGATCATGGATGCGTGTTACCGTTCTGTCAAATCGAAGAAGTGGGAACCGGTTAAGCTTGACGTATGGCGGGGCAAGGATAAGTCAGACCCGATAGCCGTGTTTGAAGAGTTTGATGAGAACCACCTTCTGGTTAAGGAGGAGATGATGCCCGACGGTAAGATGAAGAGGATCCTCAAGGACAAGAGAAGCGGCAGGATCACACAGGACTTCATTAAATAGACCGGTACGGTTACTCGTAACGACCACATATTCAAAGCCCCGGGCCTGATACCGGGGCTTTTTTGTGGTGTGCCGTGCATGTCAGACATACCGGCCGGGAAAGTTTATTTTAAAGCTTGCAGATGCAGACAATCAGCTTCGGACAAGGATTTTGGGCGTGAGCGGTTTACCCGAAAGAGGCGCTGCCCTGTTACCCTTTCACTACCGCCAGCGGATTAAGGATCGTGTCGATCTCTACCAGGTCGGACTGCATTTTCATCACCCGGTCAATATTCTTGTATGCTGCTGATGCTTCGTCAAGGTCCCTTTTCCGGTATATGCTGTGAATTATCCCCTTTTTGTCAAGGCTCTCTTTCTCGTATTTTAAATCGAGTTTACGCTGGGCCTCCTTTCTTCCCATTACTCTTCCTGCACCATGGGAACAGCTTTCAAAGCTCTGCGGGTTTCCGCGGCCAATAGTAATATAGCTATTGCTGCCCTGTGAACCCGGTACGATCCCGTACTCTCCGCTCCTTGCCGATGTGGCACCTTTGCGGTGGATCACCAGCTTCATGCCAAAATGCTCCTCAAGTCTCGCGTAATTATGGGCAATATTTATAAAACGTGAAAAATTTACGTTGCCACCTGATTTGCCGGATAACACCGACGATGCCACATCCATCATCTCCTTTCTGCTGGCAAATGCAAATTCGATGCAATACTCCATTTCGCGCATGTAGGTTTCTCCCTCCTCTGAATTAAGCGGCAGGAATGACAATTGCCTGGGCGATCTCTGAGCTTTGGCAACTTGTTCGTTTATTTTTACAGCTTTCCTGTAATAGTGGTCGGCTACCTGCTTGCCAAGATTCCTGCTGCCCGAGTGGACCATTATCCAGATATACCCGTCTGATCCTTTCTGCAGTTCAATAAAATGATTCCCTCCGCCAAGGGTGCCGAGCTGGTAGGTGGCTTTGTCGTATTCTCTTTCAACAACCGGCATTTTCCCTTTTGCACCCGGCATAAGCCTGCTGTCGCGGGATGTCTTGTGATGCCTGAAACCTACCGGTATGCTTCTCTTTATCTCATGAATAACAGCCTCAAGCTTCTTCCGCGACAGCTCCTGCAATGATGTACGGAGCGCACACATCCCGCAGCCTATGTCAACGCCTACAGCGTTGGGTATGACGACATCACGGGTGCCAAGCACTCCGCCGATCGGCATACCGAAACCCTGATGGCAATCCGGCATGAGCGCCACATGACCTGCTGCATGGTGGAGGTTGGCAATATCCTTTGCCTGTTGGAGTGCACCGGGTTCAATGTCATCAAGCCACATCTTTATCGGGATCTTCTCGGTAGTGATGGTTCGTATCATAATCGCATGTTTTACATTCGCTTTTGGTTACAAAAGCAAAGTTACTCAATATACCCGATATGTTGGCAGGCAAGGTCCGGGCAGGGGGTTGCCCGTTGTTGAAAAGAAAGGGGGCAGATACCATTGTGGTACAGCCCCCTGAGAGATTTTTACAATTTACGGGTGGAAGACCGGATTCGAACCGGCGACCTTCAGAGCCACAATCTGACGCTCTAACCTACTGAGCTACGACCACCATTTTGCGAGTGCAAAGATAAATATTAATTTTTAAGTATTGACAACCGGGATGTCATTTATGAACCGCAAAATAATTTTTCCTTTTTTGCCGCTCTGTGAAGTCAAATTTTTTCATTTGTCAGCATGTAATTTTGTATGAAAAAAATTTCATCTACTTTTGAACTGCAAAACAAAACAATAGGGCTTGGTTTTTCTGAAACAGATATCAAATGTGGGAGGCCTCCAGGCTTTTCAGATCCTCAGGTTTTCCACATTTCTTCTGATAAGCGTGATCTTTGCCAGGAGTTCACTTTCAGTGGCCGAAATAGGTTATTATGAGCTTTCGCTCTTCATTGCAAGCGCTG
>SLRB01000255.1 GCA_007131165.1 Bacteroidales bacterium
CTCAAAGGAAGGCTGAATGCAATACCAGGCGTGAATGTTAAGAAGTTATCAAATAATTATTAACAGATATTTTTTGGCTCCCCTTAGTTGCTTAATTTTACCCATATAACCCAAAAACCTTAACTCAGTGAAGAACAGAAGCCTAATATCTATCAACGACTATTCCAAAGAGGAGATAATGCGGGTACTCGACCTCGCGGCCGGGTTTGAGCAGAACCCCTCCCAGGAAATCCTCAACGGCAAGGTTATCGCCACACTCTTCTTCGAACCCTCAACCAGGACACGCCTGAGCTTCGAAAGTGCTGTCAACAGGCTGGGTGGCAAGATCATCGGTTTTTCCGACTCGACATCATCAAGCGCAACCAAAGGAGAGTCGCTTAAAGACACCATCAAGACCGTCAGCAACTACAGCGACCTGATCGTGATGCGGCACCCCATTGAGGGCAGTGCCCGTTACGCCAGCGAAGTTGGCACGGTGCCGATAGTAAACGCCGGCGACGGAGCCAACCAGCATCCAACACAAACACTGCTTGACCTTTACTCGATAAGGAAGACCCAGGGTAAACTGGAGGACCTTAACCTTTTTATCGTCGGCGACCTTAAATACGGGCGTACCGTGCATTCGCTCCTTATGGCCATGGCCCATTTCAACGCCACCTTTTTCTTCATCTCGCCTAAAGAGCTGCGCATACCGGCCGAGTACAAGATGTATCTCGACCAGAGGAACCTGAAATACCATGAGTTTACCGACTTCAGGGAGATTGCCGGCGAGGCCGACGTTATATATATGACCAGGGTGCAAAAAGAGCGTTTCTCCGACCCCATAGAATACGAAAAGACCAAAAACGCCTACGTGCTGAAGAACGCGATGCTCGAAAATACCCGGAGCAACCTCAGGATACTGCATCCCCTTCCGAGGGTCAACGAGATCAGCACCGACGTCGACGACAGCGAAAAGGCCTACTATTTCACCCAGGCACTCAACGGGGTCTATACCCGGCAGGCTATCATCTCACTGATTCTTGGACTCAAAAACTGATCCGTACATTAAAAAACGACTAACCCATGGCAAAAGAAATAAAAAAACTCAAGGTAAGCGCCATCAGAAACGGTACGGTGATTGACCACATACCGGCAAACAACCTCTTCAAGGTAATCAACATACTCGGCCTGGACCACATAAACAACCAGATCACCTTCGGAACAAACCTGGAAAGCGAAAAACTCGGAAGCAAGGCTATAGTAAAAATATCAGACAAGTTTTTCGTCGACGATGAGATCAACCGTATAGCGCTCGCAGCGCCGCAGGCCAAGCTTAACATCATCAGAGACTACCAGGTAGAGGAAAAGAAGGAGGTTGTGGTGCCTGACTCGTTCTCCGGAATAGTGAAATGCGTCAACCCCAAGTGCATCACCAACAACGACGACGTAAAGCCCAGGTTCAGGGTTGTATCAAAAAAGGAGGTATCACTAAAGTGCCACTACTGTGAGAAGATAACAGACCAGGAGCACATGGTGTTCATCTGAGCATCACCTGATCCTGTCGTACGACCTTACAACCATCTCATCCTTGCGTATACCCCGTGTGGCAAGGAAAACCATTATCAGTGCTATAGCAGGGAATACCACCGGTATCCGCAGGCTTATATCCACATCGAGGTTTGACCTGAAGTGGAAAAAATAAAACAGGAACAGCGCATAAAAACCAATCAGCAGCAAAAGGTTGAATATACATATCCTTATCTGCATGATCCTCCTTTTGTAAAAAAATATTGTTACCAGGCTCAGCATGCCGGTAACCGAAACCAAAAACCAGAGGGGCATCAGGGATTCTATCCTTAAGGCAGTTTCTCCAACTCCTTCGTAAATGCCCGTAAGTTCAAACCTGTAGTACTGTCCCTCCGGTCCGATCATTTCCGCCAGGGGTGAAATAAACATTGAGAATAAAATAGCTGCGGCCAGGAATAGCCAGACTGATTGTATCCTTTGTATCATGATATCTAAATTTCCTTGGTTTGCAACTGTAAAGATATAGAATAATAGCCGATGTAGTTGCTTATTACAGTGATTTCCGGCAGTCAGCCCCGCTTAAACCGAAAAACGAACAACTTAAAATTCTGCAAGGATTCCCATAATTGTCTTAACTTTGCTATATCCCGGATGGCAGCAAGACCTGGCAGGGAGGCTAAAAAGACCGGCAATACCAGGCAGGCTCTTATCAAGCTACGGGTAGCTGAAAAAATAAAAATGCCATGCTGTTAAGAACATGTAATAAAAATATAAATTTTCGATGAACCAAATTCCCGAAACCGAACTGGTCCTTAACCCCGACGGCAGCATCTATCACCTGAACCTGATGCCCGGCGACATTGCCGGCAACATAATACTGGCCGGCGACCCCGGCAGGGTCGAAGTTATCTCATCCTTTTTCGATGCTATAGAGCTGAAAAAGCAGAAGCGGGAGTTCATCACCCATACAGGAACATACAGGGGGACAAGGATCAGCGCAATATCTTCAGGAATAGGCACCGACAATATCGATATCGTAATTAACGAGCTGGATGCCCTGGCCAATATCGACCTGGCAAACAGAATGCCCCTGAAGAAGCACACCAGGCTTAATATAATACGTATCGGCACCTCTGGTTCGCTTCAGAAAGATATACCCGTAGACTCGCTCCTTTTATCGGAAAAAGCAATAGGCTTTGACGGCCTCCTTAACTTTTACTCAGGGGCCGGCAGGGTATGCGACCCCGGCTTCGAAGAAGCCTTTAAAGAACATACAGGCTGGAGCAGCCGCCTTGCTGCCCCCTATGTAGTGCCGGCATCGGAAAAGCTCCTCAAAAAGTTCATCAAAGAAGGATCAGTGCGTGATAAGTTCATCCCCGGGGTCACCATCTCGGCACCCGGCTTTTACGGGCCCCAGGGAAGGGAGCTGCGCCTTAAGCCTGCCGATCCGGCGCTTAATGACAAGATAGAACAGTTCAGGTACGGCAGGCACAAGATAACCAACTACGAGATGGAATGCTCGGCCATTTACGGGCTGTGTGCACTACTCGGGCATGAAGCACTTACCATATGTGCGATAATCGGCAACAGGGCAACCAAAACCTACAGCTACCGTCATGAAGAGGTCATTTCGGAGCTTACAGGAGCAGTTCTCGATACACTTACAGAATGAGGTGATGGACAAGAAAAACATACGTGCGCTTATCCATTTGCTCGACGACCCCGACACCGAGGTTAGCAGCGTGGTAACAGGCAACCTCAGGGAGCTTGGAACCGGCATTATTCCAGAGCTTGAAAGCGCCTGGGAAAAGACGGCCGACCACCTGCACCAGGAAAAGATAGAAAACATCATTCGCGATATACAGTTCGGAAATGTAAAGGAAAAACTTGCAGGTTGGGTAGCCGGCGGATCAGCCGATTTGCTGGAAGGAGTGTGCTGGATAGCAAGGTACCAGTATCCCGAGCTCGAAACCAATGAGGTAAAGGAAGCCATAAAAAAAATATCGGACGACATCTGGCTCGAGCTGAATAATAAGCTGACGGCACTTGAGAAAGTACGTATCATGAACCACTTCATATTTGACGTACACAAATTCTCGAAAAACAGGAAACACATCAACTCCCCCCGCAACTCCTACATTAACCTCGTTCTGGAAAGCCGTAAAGGCAATCCCGTATCCCTGGCCATCATATACATTCTTGTGGCGCGGAACCTTGACCTGCCTGTATACGGGGTCAGTCTCCCGAAAATATTCCTTGCAGCATGGATGAACGAGAGTAAGGCACTTAAACGAAAAACACCCCCTGCAGGGGCGCTCTTTTACATCAACCCATACCAGAAAGGCGCAGTTCTGGGAAAGAAAGAGATACTCATGTACCTCAAACAGCAGAAGATGGAGCCCCACCCCCATTATTTCACCCCCTGCGACAACCGCACCATAGCAGAGAGGCTGCTGCTGGGAATGATATTTGCATACGAAAAGGCCGGCTACAAAGACAAGTCCGCCGACCTCAAGGAGCTGATGAGGATATTCAGGCCCGGGTAAAAAGGTTTTTTCACCGGTCACTTTTGACTATCTTTGCCGCCATCAACAACCACAATCACACCGGGCAGGAAATGCATAAAAAGATCATATTCTTCACATACGTCCTTTTAGTAACAGCACTCAGCCTGTTTCCCACAAGCAGGCTGCCGGTAACAGGCCGGGATCTGTTCCCGCATGCCGACAAGCTTGTACATTTCGGCATGTACGCGGTATTTACCTTCCTGCTTTTCTACACCTGGCCGGCGAAATTTTCAGGAAGAACAAGGCAGTTCCTGCCGCTGCTTTATGTAATAATATGGGGGACCCTCATGGAGGCACTGCAGGGAGTGGGCGGTTACGGCCGCAACTTCAGCCACCTCGATATCATAGCCAATATTCTCGGCTTTTTCCCCGGCTGGGCAGCCTGGATCATTATCCTCAAAAAGCCCGTCAGCCAGGACAGCAATCACTGACCGGAGGAACCACCCAGTTTTATTCCCTCTATCTTATCATCATGAATTTCAATCCGGCCCATTACTCTATTCGCGCCGTAACCGGGTTGCGAAGCCCTGAAGCAGATTTCAGCATTGCCTTTACCGACCCGACCCTTATCGAGGCCTCAACCAGCACAGGTACACGGTTGTCGTCGTTTGTAACCCACACGAACATCTCGTCGCCCGGCTTAAAGATAAAGCCCTCAACCAGCTCTACCGAGAACTTGATACAATCGTACGTCTCGCCCTCCCTGGTGGTGATCGTCTCCTCGCCAAGGTAGCGGGGATTCAGCTCATGAAGCTCGTTGGCAATAAGAATGCTGAAAGGAATAGGCTCATTCTTGCCGTAAGAAGCAAAATCAATATTCCTGGCAACATAAACAGCAGTAATAACATCAAACGAGCAGGGCTGTATCTCGAGAGTATCGGTCCTCCGAGGCCTGTCGGAATTCTCAGTGGTCGTAACAACAATATCCCTTTCGGGGAAGTAGTGGTACTCATCATAAGCAACAAAACCACCCTCATACGTATCCATCTCGAACCACAGGGGCCTGAAAGTCTCCTTGTCAACGTAAGACTGGAACCTGTCCCTTACCTTGAAGATCCAGTCATATCGCCGGTGTGTCGAGCCAAAAGAATCGAAGTGGTAAACCGGCCTGTTCCTGTAGAGCCTTTCCCGCACGTTAAAAGTCACGTACCCCGCGTTAACCCAAATAAAGCCCCAGTTATAATAGACCGTGTACTCCACTTCCTCACCCGGCTGAAAAGCAAAATTCCTCTCAATGCACGCACCATCCGCAGAGCCGGTCCGCATCAACAGTAGCAGTCCCGTCACCAAAAAAAACAAATATCGCTTCAATATCCTCATCACAACAAATACTACCAAAGTGCAAAAATAGCAAATTGTATCAACCTTACTTCCCCCCTTATATTAACCTCTCATCCAGCTTCCCCTGCAGGAAGCCCACCAGTTCGTCTATCATCCTGTCATACCTGAATTCAGACCATACAAAATCAGCTGCAGCCTTGCCCATCCTCTCCCTCAGCAGTCCGTCACCAATAAGCCTCTCAAGCGCACCGGCAATAGCCTGTACATCACGGGCCGGGATCAACAACCCTTTATCCCCGTCCGGCACAAGCTCCCGCGCACCATTAACATCAGTCAGCACCACCGGCTTCCCGCATGCCATAGCCTCCATCGCCGCATTAGGCATCCCCTCATACAGAGAAGCCAGCACAAAGATATCACATCCACGAAAGAAAGGCATCACATCATCAGTATAGCCCTCCAGGTGCACAATATCGCCCACCCCCTTCTCCCGTGCATAGCGCTCAATCCTTTTCCTGTGCTTCCCCTCCCCCAGAGCCACCAGCACCAGGCCGTCATACCTGCCCCTTAACATGGCAACAGCATCAACAAGGTGCAGATATCCCTTGTCGGCCGTCAGCCGCCCGGCAGTCACTACCACCACCTTCCCCGGGAACCGTTGGCTGAAATCATAAACACCATCATCTGCCGGCGGAGTCAGTCCGTTATAAACCACACTTACAAAACCATGTGGCACGATCCCGCCCTTCTCCATGTGTTCTTTGATGCTCAGGGTATTTGTAATAATCCCGGATGCAAATCTTCTTAGCAGAAACGAGTGCTTCCTGAAGCTTGACCGCAAAGGCGACCCATACCTGACAACAACAGGCACCCCACCGGCTATCCGGGCAGCAGGACCGGTAACGGACAGGTCCCTGTCCCTCGAAACAACAATATCTATCTTATTCTTTTTAATGAACCGGGCAATTTTAAAGATATGGTAAATACTCAGATCGCTCAGGATATTAAAACCGGCCGTAGCCAGCCGGCGCTGCCCGGCTGCCTCAAGGAGCACTGACCCCGGCTTTCCCCCAACGATAACATCATGCCCCCTGTCCCGGAGGCCGGCTGCAGCATTTACAAGCCACCGCTCACCGCCGCCGAACTTGTTCTTACCTATAGTATGGACAAACAGGATGCGCATATCGCAAAAAAATTACCGGTCACTAACGGGCCGGTATTAATTAAAACAGACAGGATAAAAACAGGGCAGGTCAGGAACCGACCTTCTCTGTCTCAAACTCATAAGTAGGTATCATTACCTTCAGCTGTTCCCTTATCGCACTGCCATCGTTGTTTGACGCCCGCATGAAAAGCTCATCCAGCATGGTATTGAAACCCTCACCGGGGAATCCCGATGCCCTGGCAGCGAAAATCTTGGCATGCCTGGTGGCAGATGTGCTCTCCTCGTCGGTCAGCAGCTCCTCGAACATCTTTTCGCCCGGCCTTTTCCCGGTGTAAACAATCTTGATATCTTCGCCCGGCCTCATACCCGACAGCTTTATCAGGTCATTGGCAAGATCAACTATCCTGACCGGCTCGCCCATATCAAGCACATACACAGACCCGTTGCCGCCAAGTCCACCCGCCTGGATAACAAGCTGAGAAGCCTCGGGAATGGTCATGAAGTACCTGGTCATGTCAGGATGCGTTATCGTTATCGGTCCGCCATTCTCGATCTGCTGCTTGAACAGCGGCACAACGCTGCCCCTGCTTCCCAGAACATTGCCAAAGCGCACAGATACAAACTCCTGGCCCTCGCCCGCCTGGTATGAGCCCCACTCAACCACAAATTCAGCAACCCTTTTTGAGGCGCCCATTACAGAGGTGGGGTTGACCGACTTGTCAGATGACACGTTCACGAACCGCTTAACCCCATATTTCAGGGCAAGATTAACCATGTTCATTGTGCCCTTCACATTGTTAAGAATTGCCTGCTCGGGGTTGTTCTCCATGAGCGAAACATGCTTGTGCGCGGCAGCATGGAACACCACGTCGGGCCTGTACTTTTCAAAGCTCCTCTCCAGGCTCTCCGCATCCTGAACGTCGGTTATTATGCTCACAAAATCAACATGCGGGAACAGCTGGTTACACTCGCTCTCGATCCTGAAAACCGAGTTCTCCCCCCGGCCAAGCAACAACACCTGGCGCGGATCGCACCTGGTAATCTGCCGCACTATCTCACTGCCAATCGAACCGCCGGCTCCGGTAACCAGTATTGCTTTGTTCGTTATATAGTCAGATATCGAGTTAAAATCCAGTTCAACGTGCTCACGCCTCAGCAGGTCCTGCACATCGACCTCCCTGAGCTGCGAGATGTTGAACTTGCCGCTCATCAGCTCATAAAGCCCGGGCATGATCATAAAATCAACCTCAGCCTCCTTGGCTATCTCCACCACTCTCCTGATAACCCCGCCCGGAGCCGTAGGCATGGCAATGAGTACCATGTCGGCATTCTTTTCGGCCACAACCTCAGGCAGATCAGCAAGCTTACCAAGGACCGGTACGCCCATGAAGATGTCACGCTGCTTACCCTCATCATCATCAAGGAAACCCACCGGCTTCATCCTTACCGCCGGGTGGCGGAACATCTCTCTCACAAGCAGGTTCCCTGCAGCGCCTGCTCCAACAATAATAACTTTTTTCGCAGGTTGTTTTGATTTTTTAGCGTGGCGGTTGGCCTCATACTCATGCTTAACCCTGGCTGTCATCCTGGCACCGCCAAGGAATATGATTGCAAGGGCCGCAGAGATGAACGGGACTGACAGGGGAACGAACAGAAAATTACTGAAACCGGCAGCAACTATAAAAAACAGCGCCGAGAATATCAGGATGCCTTTAGCAAGGCTGATAAGGTCGCGTATACTCGTGTTGTGCCAGGACTGCCTGTTAAAACGGGAAAGCCAGATAACCGCAGCCATCACCGGGAGCATCACCCCAACAACGGTCGCAATATTGCCCAAGTAAGGAAGCCATTGCCCTTCAAGTCTCAGGATATATGCGGCCGGGAGAATGAGTGTCCATAGTACAAGGTCAATAAAAAATTTCAATACTCTTCTGTCGTTCATAAAAAATCATTGTAGCATGTACAGAGACCGTAAAAATGCACAAAGATAAAAATAAATACAAAACAATACCTGCCGCAATTACTGCAGGGCAATATAAATCAAATATAAATAAGCAACAAAAATTTTAAGCTTTTTCACACCTGGTAAACAAAAATAATACTTTTATCAATAAATACGGCATTTTGGTAAAATAGTTTCTGTAAAAAACATTTTAAATTATAACTTGCCAAAATTTCCCCTTTTTCTAACCGAAAACATGATACCGAGATTATCCCCGTACATACTGCCCAGATCGGCTGCAACCGTCACCCCCGCTTCCAGTCCAAAAAGACCTACAGGTGCCGTAACTTCGGCCATCCAGCTCCACTGATCCCTCCTCTCGTCGAAAGGGTGACTAAATGTCCCGAAATTACGCGTAAACGTCACAAAGTTCCTGTACCTGAAATTGGCGGATAAATAGCCCTCGACACCAATATGGTGGGCTATAACACGGTTGTTCCTTATCCTGTCCGAAGCAGGGTCATTGAGCAGAGGTGAGGTTATCAATGGGGTGCCGATAGTATATTTATGATATGTCCACCCCGACTGATAATGCCCGTGATTGAAATAGTTATCGTTGCCACCAAGCTCCACTCCGTCAAGGTCATGATACGGCCCGCTCTGGTGGGTGGTATGAAGGAATTCATAAACCACGGCCTGCACCCTCCTTTCACCATCAGGCAACCTGAACCATGCACCCCACAGTCCGTCCGGAAAATTCTTCCTGCTATAGCCCGAATTATCCTCGAATACGTCCTGCTGGTATATCCCAAGGGAAAAGTTGTCAAGATCCACATCAATGCCATAATTACGCGAGCCAAGATGATTCCCGAACCGGTTCAGCACCCACCCATCAGGTGTACCCGGCTCTTCAGGATCACCATGTTTAATCATAAACACTTTCATGAAAGCCTTAAAATCTGACGGATAAGGCTTCTCCTGCCTGGGTGAGCTCCCGCCCCACTGCGCATAATGATTGAACCCGTAGTAAAGGTTCACCGGCAGGTCACCGCCAACCCTTACATAAAAATTCTTATGATGCAGCCATACATCGCTTGCGTACCTACCCTCCTCGAACCATCCATGCGACATAAGTCCGCTAACCTCAGCATAACCCCTGAGAAAAGGCACAGGCACATACCCGGGCGTCCCGATCTCCAGTTTGGGCATTGGCCGTGCATTGCCCGACCATATAATGGAGCCTGTAGATATGGAGGGTTGCCTGCTTCCAACTATCTCCTCCCACATCCCGGCGCGGAATCTCACCATGTCTTTAAATATAAACCCGGCATAAGCCTGGTGCAGCCAGGCATCAGAGCCGGCCCCTGCCCGCCCGTAAACCTCAATGCCGTACTCATAATCAAAAACCTTTCCCGTATCACGTTCTGCAAAAATACCAGCTTCCATTGCACCTGCATATTTTTCAGGCAGGAATTTTCCCTGCCTGTTCGATATAATCCAAAAAGGAG
>SLRB01000112.1 GCA_007131165.1 Bacteroidales bacterium
CATTTGAAGCAAAATACAATTCATTGATTATTAAATTGATTAACCTGATTTGTACGGATGAATGTCACATCTGGTTTGTATTCATAAATGAAAAGTCAATTGCATGTGAGATCGACGAAGTCAAACCCGCATACTTTGTTCATGTTATTTTGTCTGCCGAAGGCTGATGGGGAGTCTCCTGTAAAAAAGCCGAAATTTTGTTCCAAAAAGTTACAAAGTTTTAACTGACAGTCGGAAACGCTACGCTTTACACTAAATTTTTTCATGCGTCTGTGTATAATTTCTAATGAAAAAATTTGACTACGTCGATTTTGCATGCAATATTTGACTTTCAAATGATATTCAAATAATGCAAAATTCATCTACATTTGAATTTATTAGTGCAATTAATGAACAATTTACGCATCATAGTTGCTGCGACCAGCGATCTGGCTACCGACCAGAGGTTGAGCCGCCACTGCACCGCATTGCATGAATGCGGATATGAGATAATACTGAGAGGCAGGGTTTTGAAGGGAAGCCTCCCTGTTGAACACAGGCCCTACCAAACAAGAAGGGTGAAGCACCTGTTCAGGCGGGGACCTTTCTTTTATGCCGAATACAATACAAGGCTGTTCTTCTACCTGCTGTTTACCCGTTTTGATATCGTAAATTCAAACGACCTCGATACCCTTCCGGCATGTTACCTCGCTACATGGCTGAAAAGAAAACCACTGGTATATGACAGCCACGAGTATTTTACGGGAGTGCCCGAACTTTCAGGAAGGCCGGTGGCAAAAAAAATATGGGAAACTATAGAAAAGCTAATGCTACCGAAAGTAGAGCACTTTATAACAGTCAACCGGTCAATTGCTTCTGCATACTCTGCCAGATACGGCAACAATATTGACGTTGTAAGGAACCTCCCTGTTCCGGCTGGCATCATTCCCCCTGCAAAACCAAATAAATTCGGCCTGCCTGACACTAAAAAAATTATCATTATGCAGGGAGCCGGAATAAACATCGACAGGGGCGCTGAGGAAGCAGTCAGGTGCATGCACCTGACCAGTGACTATATTCTTGTAATAGCTGGTAAAGGAGATGCGGTACCCGGGCTCCGCAAAATGGTAAAAGAAGAGGGGCTTGATGAGAAGGTGTTCTTTGTTCCCCCCATGCACAGGGAAAACCTGTTGCAGCTAACTTCATTATGCAGTTGCGGATTGTCACTTGACAAGGCCAGTAACCTGAATTACCTCTACAGCCTCCCGAACAAGCTTTTTGATTACATTATGGCAGGCATACCGGTGGTTGTATCCGACCTTCCCGAACCCCGCCGCATAATTGAACAATATGAAGTGGGAGTGGTAGCCGGATGCCTTTCCCCGAAAGGGTTATCGGAAAAGATAAATGAAGTATTGGCTAAACCTCCCGTCAAATGGAAGGCAAACCTTGAAAAAGCTGCTAAAGAACTTAACTGGGAATGCGAAAAACATAAACTGCTGGCCGTCTACCAACGGATTGAACCCGGCAGTTGATCCGGGTAAAACGGACATAAAAAATCATTTTTCCTTTGAGGATTAGAATTGTTGGTGCTATTTTTGCTGTTCCTGTAATTAAGCGAAATTAAATCATTATTATATGAGGAGGTTCAGAAGAACGGCAATTATGCTGCTTATCTTGCTGGCGGCAATAACCCAGGCATTCCCATCGGGTTACAGTATCAACGTAAGGATCGGCGGATTAGAAGACACGACGCTACTTCTGGCCTATCATTACGGTAACAGGAAATATATCAAAGACACGATAAGGGTTGATGTGCAGGGACAGGGAGTCTTTTCCGGCGAAGAACCCCTTCCGGGGGGGATCTACCTGGTCGTAATGCCAGACATGGATTATTTTGAGCTGCTGGTTGACCGGGAACAGGAATTCAGCATTGAGACAAGTGCCGATAAACCTGTAGACGACATGAAAGTGACAGGATCAGCTGAGAATGAGAAATTCTTCGAATACCACAGGTTCATGAACCATAGACAAAGAGCATCATCGGACCTGCAACGAAGGATTGAGGAGAACAGGGACAATCCCGATTCGATCGCAATATTGCGGGAAAAAGGAATGGAACTTGACAGGCAGGTTCAGGAGTACTGGAATTCAATAATCGATGATCAGCCCGGTACACTTCTCGCCAACATGATAAGGGTGATGCAAAACCCGCAAATACCTGATTTCGAAGTACCAGCCGATGCAAGAAATCCCGATTCGCTAAGGTGGCGGATGGGTTACGAGTACAATAAAAAGCACTATTTTGACAATATAGATTTTTCTGATGAAAGGCTCCTCCGTACACCGGTGCTGCACAACCGCCTGGAGCATTTTTTTACCCGTACCATTATGCAGGTGCCTGATTTGATCATTCCTGAGGCCATAAGGGTAGTAGAGCTTTCAAGAGCGAACGATCAGGTTTTCCAGTATGTCCTGGTCTATCTGCTTAACCATTACGAAAGGTCCAATATAATGGGCATGGATGAGGTTTTCGTAGAGCTGGCCGAAAGGTATTACCTTAGCGGGGAAGCGCACTGGGTTAACGAAGAGACACTTGGAAGACTTCGTGACCGGGTTGAACGGATAAAACCCAATCTCATAGGGCGAACCGCACCGGAGATGAGAATGAGGGACCCTGAGGGCAATATGGTCAGCCTTCATGAAGCTGAAGCAGAATATACCATAATCTATTTCTACGAGCCGGCCTGCGGTCATTGCAAGGTGGTGACGCCAAGGCTGAACGAGCTGTACAGGAAATACAGGGAGAGGGGGCTTGAGGTTTTCGGGGTGTATATATATGGTGATGTCGAAGAATGGAAGGAATACATCGGCAGCAACAACCTGGATTGGATAAACGTATTTGATCCCCAGAACCAGTCCAACTTCAGGTTCTATTATGACATATACAGCACACCAACCCTATACATACTGGATGCCGACAAAACCATAGTTGCCAAAAGAATTGGTATCGAAACCGTCGAACAGATGATGGAAGAAATGCTATGAGAAGTACATCCGGGCTACACCGGATCTTTCTTACCTGTTAAAGTTGCCGTGCATACGAAACCGGTACAGAAATATAGCTGCAGCAAGGGGGCGCGGACTTTGAAAAGATGCTGAAAACATGAAGTGTTGCACTATATGCAGAAAGCAGACCGGTCGTTATTGCACCTGACTGTTCCCGGGCGGGTGAGATATATTATTTCCTCAGTAGCCCGGCAATGGTCCTTCCTATGTCGGCGGGCGACTCAACAACTGAAATACCGCATTCACGCATAACCTTCATCTTCGCGGCCGCTGTATCATCACTGCCTCCTATTATGGCACCTGCGTGCCCCATCCTGCGGCCCCTGGGGGCAGTCTGGCCGGCAATGAAGCCGGCTACAGGTTTTGTGCCGTGATCCTTTATCCAACGGGCTGCATCAGCCTCCATATTCCCGCCAATCTCGCCTATGATAATGATACCTTCAGTACCGGGATCCTCCATGAACAATTTTACAGCATCAAGTGTGGTAGTACCCACAACCGGGTCGCCACCTATGCCTATACAGGTGGATTGCCCCAGCCCCTCCTTGGTCACCTGGTCAACCGCCTCATAGGTAAGGGTACCAGACCGTGAAACAATACCCACAGTTCCCCTTTTGTGAATAAACCCGGGCATTATACCCACCTTGGCCTCACCCGGAGTAATAACTCCGGGACAATTTGGGCCTATAAGGGTTGTTTTACGCCCTTTAAGGTACTCTTTAACCTTAACCATATCAGATACCGGAATGCCTTCTGTAATGGCCACAATGACCTCTATGCCTGCTTCAGAGGCCTCCATTATGGCATCTGCGGCAAAAGCCGGCGGAACGAAAATAACAGAAGTGTTTGCGCCGGTTTCCTTTACCGCTTCCGAAACAGTATTGAAAACAGGCTTCCCCAGGTGTTCCTGTCCGCCTTTTCCGGGTGTGACACCACCCACCACATTTGTACCGTATTCAATCATCTGCGAAGCATGAAAGCTGCCTTCACTGCCAGTAAATCCCTGGACTATTACTTTTGAACTGCTGTTTACCAGAACACTCATTATTCTATCAGGTTTTATTTAATCTGTTTGTTTCCCTTTTACCCCTGTTAACGGCTATCTTAAGCAAGGGGATAGCATGGCAAATAAAGCAAAAAAAATCTATTTACCGGATTTTCCTGAAAATCTATCAAGATATCTTTCGATTTCAGCAGCAACGACCCTCAGGGGCATATTTTTTTCATAAGCAACCCTTTTCATTTCTTCATATTCAGGCTTAACATTCACTATTTCACCGGCAAACCATGAAATCTTAGCACTGATCCCGCCCCAAGGCGTAGTGATGGTCCTGGTTTCCCTTTCAAGCACCTCCCTCGATTCGCGGCGTATCCTGACACCAATGGTAGGCGTTTCTCTGAAAAGAACCTTCAAAAGCCTCTCTTTTTTATCAGGTCCCGTCAGAACGGTAATCCTTATACCCGGTCTGTTCTTTTTCATCTGTATATTCGTAAGGAACACTTCAAGAGCTCCCTCCCTGTAAAGCATATCTATAACATGATCGTAAAACTGGGGGTTCATATCGTCGATATTGGTTTCTATAACATCAATAATCTTGTCAGACTGACCTGCATCTGTCTCACCCAAATAGACCCTCAGTACATTTGGTTGCTCAAAATCTTTTGTTCCTGCCCCATAACCAACAGCACCGGCCACCATGGGCGGCATTTCTCCAAACCCGCCGGACAGGGCAGTAATTACAGCAGCGCCCGTTGGTGTTACCAGTTCACCTTCAGAGCCGGCAGAATAAACTGGTACGCCCTTGAGTATTTCAGCAGTGGCCGGTGCAGGAACCGGGAATTTACCATGTGAAAACGTTACGAAACCCGACCCCACATTCAGAGCTGAGCAATAAACCTTTTCAATGCCGAGTTTCCTTAAGCCCGTGATCGCGGCTACGACATCAACAACTGTGTCTACCGCACCTATTTCATGAAAATGCACCTTCTCAACAGGCATATTATGAATCCTGGCTTCAGCAACTGCAATTATTTTAAAGACCTCCTTTGCCTTTTCTTTAACAGCATCTTCAAGAGAGGTGTTCTCTACGAGCTGAATAAGATCATCCAGTCCCCTATGATGCTTCTGCTCAGGGTACTTTACCGTAAACCTGGTTGATGCGATATTCTGTTTAACAATCCTGGACGCAGAAATGCTTACACCCTGAAGTCCGAGCTTGTCTATCTCCTTTTCAAGTTCACCAAAATCAAGTCCCGCATCCAGCAGCGCACCTGTCAGCATATCGCCGCTGATGCCTGAGAAACAATCAAAGTAGGCAATCCTCATAAAATCTGGTATTTTAAACTATTTATTGATAAGCGAAGCAAAATAGGCAGCCCCGAATCCATTGTCAATATTTACTACGGTTACACCCGGAGCACAGGAAGCAAGCATGGTCAGAAGCGGGCCAATACCGTTAAAACTGGCACCGTACCCTACCGATGTGGGTACAGCAATTACCGGCTTTTCAACCAGTCCCCCCACTACCGAGGGAAGCGCCCCGTCCATACCTGCAACCACAATCAGCACGTTGGCATCGTCTATCTGTTTCTTGCTGCCCAGAAGCCTGTGCAATCCGGCCACACCCACATCATAAAGCTTTTCAACATGATTTCCCATAAAACAAGCCGTCTCAACAGCCTCTTCGGCTACAGGCATATCAGAGGTGCCGGCACTGATTACCAGGATCTGTTTTGAGCTGTCAACCTCCGGCTCCTCACCCTCCCTTGTTACCGTAATAGTACGTGCGGTTTCATTATACCGTGCACCGGGAAAGACACCCTTTACAGCATCAAACATTTCCGGTGTAGCCCTTGTTCCGAGTACATTGTTCTGGCGGGCCAGATGTTCAACAATGCTTTTTACCTGATCTACCGTCTTGTTCTGGCAGAATATGACCTCCGGATAACCTCTCCGGAGTGCCCGGTGATGATCAAGCCTTGCAAAGCCTATATCTTCGTATGGCAGATTAATGAGATGAGTAAGTGCATCTTCTACAGCCATTTCATTATTACTGACGCTGTCAAGCAGCGCCCTGATCTTTTCTTTTTGCATCTATATTGATTAACTCGTTAAGCGAACCGCTTTTAAAAACTTTTACCTCGGTCTCCAAAAACCCAAGCAACGAAAACTCCTTCTTTATCGATGAAAGGTTATTTTCCACAATCTCCCGGTAAACCGGGTTTACTTCCAGAACCGCCCTGTTATCAAAATGACGCACCCTGATCTCCCTGGCGCCGAATGATCTGACATACTCCTCCGCCAGCTCTACCTGTGAAAGCTTCTCCCTTGTTACCGGGCTTCCGTAAGGAATTCTCGAAGCCAGGCAAGGGCTTGCCGGCTTATCCCATATATCAAGTCCGGTATGCCTTGCAACCAGCCGTATATCATCCTTGGTCAGACCAGCATCCTTCAGGGGACTGACAACCCTGTGCTCGTCTGCCGCCTTCAATCCGGGCCGGTAATCATCAAGATCATCTAAATTTGTACCATTGGCAACATACCGTATCTTCTCCTCTGAGGCAATATCACCTATATACTCATACAACTCCTTCTTGCAGTAATAGCAACGGTCATCAGGGTTTCTTGAATAATTCTGATCGTCAAGCTCACGGGTATTGATCACCCTGATCCGTGCACCAATATCATTGGCAAATGAGACTGCCTCCTGCAGTTCTCTTCGTGGAATTGAGGGTGAGTCCGATATTACCGCCAGCATATTCTCTCCCAGTACCATATGAGCCACATGCAGCAACAAGGCACTGTCCAGTCCCCCGCTATATGCTATGATAAGCCTGTCATACGCTGACAGTTCGTTTTTAAGCGCATTAAGCTTCTCCTCAGCCTTCCTGGTTAATTGTACATCCATCTTTTCATCCTTTCTCTTCATATTGGCAATTTTAGTGTTATCTTCCCATTACAAATATTTTTCCTAACCTGTTAACAAAAATAATCTCCTTTTGATCATAAATGCCCTGTTTTTATAAAAAAATGGCGTACGTAAAACAAGCATTTTGGGAAGCCTTCTCACTTAAGGAATTTTTTAAATGCCTCCCTGTAGAAGTCAATGTCCACTCCCCCTTCCCGCAATAGTTCCTCATTTCTCAGCACCTCATCCTTCGTACCGCAAGCCCTGATTTCTCCGCCGGCAAGTACGGCAAGCCGGTCACAGCAGGAAAGCAGCGGGAGCAATGACTGAGACACTATTACCAGCGTTGCATCAAGTCGCCCGATAATACCCAGGAGCTGAACCACCATGACAGAATCAAGACTTGAGAAAGGTTCGTCAAATGCAATAACACCCGGGCTGGTTGCCAGCACTGTTGCCAATGCAACACGCTTTCTTTCCCCCAATGAAAGATGATGAGAATCAGCATTTTCAAATCCATACAAGTTCATCTCGCCGAGGGCCTGCCTTACCCTGGCTGCAGCATCCTCCCTGCTGTATCCGAAATTTAGGGGTCCGAATGCAACATCCTCGCCAACGGTGGGATTGAAAAGCTGGTCATCGGGATTCTGAAACACCAGTCCCACCAGCCTCCTGATTTCCGGCAGCGACTTTTTCTCAACCTTTATGTCGCCTATTTTAACAGTACCTTTTCCCGAGAGTATTCCGTTAAGGTGCAAAAGCAAGGTTGATTTTCCGGCTCCGGAAGGGCCAATTATGCCTATTTTCTCGCCCGGATATATATCAAGTGAAACACTCTTCAGTACCGGATTGCCGGCAGTATATGAAAAGCTCAGGTCCTCTATCTTAATCCCGTAAGCCATATTCTCAATTAAAAAGTGCTTCACTTAACGGCTGATACATGAGACGCACCGTCAGAAGCAGCAATATAAAAAATCCCGTCAACAAAACATCGACGGTACGGAGCTTCAACCTGTTCATGTCAGGGAACTCTCCGGTAAATCCCCTGGAAAGCATCGAATTATATACTATCTGTGAACGCTCAATGCTTCTTATAAATATCACGGCAGCCTGGTTGCCGTAAACCCTCACCCGGCCTGTGCTGATTTTGCCCGGTGTCCTGCTGTCCCTTGCCCTTGCAGTTCTCAACAGTTCATCATGAAGTATGAAGACGTACCTGTACATCAGAGCAGATATAACCCCCAGCAGACGTGGCATCCTGAGTTTTCTCAAACCTGCAAGCAGACTGTGAAATTTGCCTGTTGAGGTAAGCAATATCAGCAGTACAAGCGCAAATAAGGCCTTCAGGAAAATTGTCAGTCCGCTCCTGACCCCTGCTGTAAGCAAATATCCATTTTCTGTCATGCCTGCTGCAGGTGCAGATAATGGATAAGACACTGCAGCAATGATGATAAAAGGCGATACTGCAAGGCAGCGTTTAAGGATGTACCCCGGCGGTATCCTGGTCATAGCCGATATCAACAGAATAATCACCCCGTAGAATGCGAAGGGCATAAGCCGCCCCTGCGGTTCCGACACAATTATGAAAATTGCCGAAAAAGCCGCTATCAGCCTGGCCCTTGGATCGATCCTGTGGACAGGTGAATCAAGGTCGCTAAACTTATCCAGAAATGAATGTTTCAATCAAATATGCTTTATTACGTCTTGGAAGCTGACTGTTTCGCCCTGATACCATAAAATACCCCTGTTATACCGAATATAAGAGACAGTCCGAAAACAATCCTGTAAAAGAACGGGATGCCGGCAGTTGATACTGTTTCTTCTTCAACTGGCAGAGCATAACTCTCATCCGGATCATCATCGGCGAAACCCTTCTCCCCGGGACCGCCAAAAATAAAACTTTCACCGATACTTATGTTTACCCTGTCCCGGTGACCCCTTTCGTCATCAATCTCAAAAACCCAGTCCCCTGCGAGTGAGGGTATAAAGACAAAAAAGCCCTGCCTGTCGGTACGTCCCGTCTGGTAAGGCTGATCCTCTCCGGGTGCGAAAATAACGACGCCTGCACCTGCCAGGGGAGACGTCCTTGAAAAGTATGCATTAACCGAGACTGCAGGGGCATGTCTTGTAACCTCAAAATTAATTGAATGTGCGGCAGCATTTAGCCCCAGTGCAAAAAACGCTGTAATAATAACAAATGCTGGTCTTAGCATAGCTCTAAGTTTTGGTTCAACAATATCTGACTTCCTCATAACCATTCAGACATATGATGATGTCGATGTCGCGATGCCCCGGCCTTTTTCAAAGGCATTAATCCAGTATCTCCGGCCTGACCCGCCTGAAAAAACCTGCCGCTGCCACGGTGATCAATCCTTCAAGTATTGCAACCAGTAAATACACACCAAGCAGGTACAATATCCGGGCACCGTAACCCGAAAGCCGGAATTCAGCAACCATAAGAATTACAGGTACTGCAACACCAAGCATCCCGGCAAGAAAAGCCCTGACACTCTCATTGGCTGCCCTGATACGCCATACCATCCAGGCAAACAGGGCTCCGGCACCCATGTTTATGGAATTCACCCCCAATGTTAGTAACCCACCATGCTGAAATACCAGGCTCTGGAACAAAAGCGCTGCAAAAACCGCCGGGAATGCCCGCTTTCCTAAAATTATCCCGGCAACTCCGAACAGGCCAAGATGCACCGATGTGCCCGCAAGAGGAAAATGGATCAGAGATGCTACAAAGAGAGCTGCAGCGGTCATTCCCATCTTAGGCACATCACCCGGCGGTGTTTTCCTGCCGGCAACCCAAACCAGCCCGATTGCCGCGATATTGGCAACGATACATATCTTTTCGTCAATTATCCCGTCTGATATATGCATTTATTATCTATATAGAAGCAAATGTAGATTAAAATTTTTAATATACGCCGGCACCTGATTACTAAGGTTTTTTATAAAGTATTAAAAAACTAATTTTACAGCTCCAGCGATCA
>SLRB01000356.1 GCA_007131165.1 Bacteroidales bacterium
AAGGGAGTAAGTCAGAAGACCTGCCAGATCCTTTATATTGTTCGGGTTTAAACATAAATTTTTCCGGATTTGAAAGCCCTGTTTGTACCTGCTTATGTAATGCTGATCCTTTCATTCACGCTCACCGGGAACCCGTTAGCGGATCCGGGAGGTGAGAATGACAGACTCCTTAGTGATCCGGCCACCAGTGATGATATTGGATCAGGTGCCGACAGTATCATGCTTATGCACATTAACGAAGTGGTGATCGAGAAACACCGCAGCGCCTATTACCACGAAGACAAAAGAACTGCCGTACCAGACACCCTTACCAGGCAGGTCTTTTCGGGCGGGGATATCGGAACTATTCTCCCTGTTTTTACTACAGCCTATATAAACACCCAGGGAGGTGCCGGGTCGGCGTCATCCCTCTTTTTGCGTGGCACCAACTCATACCAATCCGCTATCTCCTGGAACGGCTTTATTCTCAACTCACTCACCCTGGGAACAACGGATCTTTCGCTAATTCCGGTTTCAGCGGCAGACGACATAAAGGTGATCTACGGTGCAGCAGGAAGCCTTGCCGGAAGCGGTAATTCAGGCGGTTCAGTTTTACTTGGCAACAGGGCTAACTGGAGCAACAGGGTGAAAGCGGAACTGAAAAGCGAACTCGGCACATACGACAACCGTTACCTGTCGGCTACCACAAGATTTGGTACTCCCCGCATCCAGTATCACCTGAACATGTTTTTGCACCAGGCCGAAAACGACTTTAAATATACCGATATATACAAACCGGGAAACCCGGTAGAAAGAATTCACAACAATGCCATGGACAACAGGGGAATTATCCAGAACCTCTTCGTAAGGCTGCCCCGTAATAACAGAATTGAGGCAGGCCTCTGGTACCAGTCCCGCGAAAAAGAACTGCCGGCAATCATGGGTTCATATCTGCCCGGACGAGCAGTACAGTACGACAGTTCGGTCAGGGGGTATGCAAAATGGTCCAAAATATGGCACAGTTCAACCCTTTCGGCCGGCGCTGCACTGTTTGATGAGATAATGGTTTATAATGGCGGTAATGCAGCTGACATTTCAGGCAGCCCGCTGGAATCAGAAATTACCAGCACCCGTCTGATGAGCGACATTAATTACAGGTTATATATAACCAACTACCTGTCAGCCGACGGGGGCATTACCTTTTCATCCCTCACAGCAGAGGCCGGCGCCTGGGGTACAAGTATGTCAGAATACAGGGCAGCAGCTGTTACAGCCGTTAAGATGTCACTTCCGGTCATTACCATCAATACCTCGGCCAGGAAAGAATACCACCCGGGGACAAGCATCCCCTTACTGTTGTCGGCAGGAGCACGGGCTGATATTTTACCCGGCAGTTTTGCGGTAACAGCCAGCTATTCCGATCAGTTCAGGGTACCTTCCTTTAACGATAAATACTGGCAACCCGGCGGAAATCCGGGTCTTCTTCCAGAAACAGGATATACAGCCGATACGGGTA
Organism: Bacteroidales bacterium; assembly: GCA_007131165.1. GTDB lineage: Bacteria > Bacteroidota > Bacteroidia > Bacteroidales > PUMT01 > PXAP01. Next base: position 1,496 of record SLRB01000356.1, read on the forward strand.
TGGAATGGTCTCTTTTCAGTAGCAGGTCATTTAATATTGAAACAGGAGCAGGCGTATATATCACAAGACTCAAAAACATGATCCAGTGGGTACCGTCTGAAACACGCAGCTGGTGGTACCCTGAAAACAAAGACATGGTATCGGTAAAAGGAATTGAAGCATCGCTTTCGGCTGGTGGTAATACTACAAGATTAAAATACAGCGCGGGTGTGGCCTATAACTTTTCAAAGCCCTCGGTAAGCAGCCTGCAAAACGGCAGCACACTGAACGACACCAGGTTGTTAAGGTATGTGCCTTTACACAGTGGTACACTGAACCTTAATGTTGCTTCAGGCAACATTTATATGGGACTTACCGCAAATTACACAGGCAGCAGGCACACGACAGCCGACAACAATCCAATTCAAATGATGCCTTCACATAAAATTTTCAATGTTTGGGCAGGCTACAGGGTCAGCCTGGGAGGAGTTGACGGCAGAATTCAACTCAGGGTAATGAACCTGTTGGATGAAGACTACCAGGTGGTCAGGTCGTATGCAATGCCCGGGCGCACGATACATCTGGGTTTCATAATGGGTTACAGCTACAGCGAATGAAAGCACCGGTAAAACAAATGTCATATCAGTTTTTTATTAACATGTTTATTATAAACCTTTTAAATGAATAATGATGAATGTTAAATTTATTTTTTTTTATGTTATCCTGGCTGTTGGTATGATATCTTTCCTTTCATGTGAAAAAGAGGACAACGAAGTCCGGCTGGAAGGTTATGCAAGGGGTGTCTTTATTAGTTGTGAAGGTACGTTCAACGCAAATAACGGATCAGTTAGCTGGTTTGATCCCGACTCCGGTATTGTGATCAATTATCTTTTTGAAAAAGTCAACGGCCGTCCCGCGGGCGACGTTGTCCAGTCCGTTGCAGTTGCCGGCGAACTGGCGGTAATAGTGGCAAATAACTCTCAAAAGATAGAGGTGGTAAACATTGAAACCTTTGAATCGGTATCGACAATTACAGGTTTTTCCTATCCCAGGTTTTTCACATATTCGGGAAACGGGTCGGGATACCTTTCAAACGGGAATCTTCAGGGGCATGTATACAGGGTCGAACTTGAAAGCGGGACAATTACCGATACAATCGAGGTTGGCATGGGTCCCGAACAGATGGTTATCGTAAACAACTACCTGTACGTTGCCAACAGCGGGGGCTGGGCATTTGACAATACCGTATCGGTAGTCGATCTCAACACCAATAATGTAACCGCAACCATCGGGACCGGCGACGTGCCTGTGGCCATGGTTGCTGACAGCTACAATAATGTCTGGGTTCTGTCAAGAGGGAAGGTGGTTTATAACGATACCTGGACTGAGATTATTGAAGAGACAGACTCGAGGCTTGTACGGATAAATACCCAGACCGGCGAGGCGGACAGGGATATAGTTATCGGTAAAACAGGAGATGGGTTCAATCCGTCATGGCTTTCAGCCTCACCTGACGGCAACACCCTCTACTATGGCGAGTCAGAAGGCATTTATGCAATTGATATAAATGACCAGCAGCAACCTTCTGAACCGTTAATTGAGGGAAGCTTCTCATCTGCCGCCCCCGATCCGGCAACAGGCCTTGTACTGGCACTTGAGGTAACAGACTATAGTTCTCCCGGCAAACTTCATATATTCGACGGTAATACACTGGAAGAAACATATGATACGGGCATTGCACCCGGGGGATTTGCCTTCCCGGTCAGGTAAAACTTTATGGTGATGAAAAAAATTTCTTCTACATTTACCAAATGGTCGGAAGAACAAAAAGGAAGAGATATTCATGGCAGGGAGCCGGAATGCTTTTTGTCCTGATGCTCTTGCCTTGTTTACAATCCCAGGTCTTTACCCAGATCAGCCATGGCGGGATGCCTGCTGCCGGTATCCTGAAAAGCTCCTCAGCCGTTCCCGTTGTTTCCATGCCGGAGTTTGACGCAGACAGCTACCTTAGCGCTGGTCACCCTGATGAGAACAGCAGATTGAAACCCCTGACATTTGCAAAATCTTTTGATGTGAATATCAATCCTGAAGAAAGCGGGATCTGGGAAATTATGCCCGATGGCAGAAATGTATGGAGAATTGCACTCGAATCCAGGGGAGCCTATTCTCTCAACATCATATTCGGCAAATACAGGCTGGAAAAAGGAGTATCGGTATTTGCCTACACCCCCTCCCTCTCACACGTGCTGGGAGCATTTAATTACAGGAACAACCAGGGTTCCGGAGCACTGGCAATATCCCCCCTGGCAGGTGACAGGATTATCGTAGAAATGCAGATGGAAAAGGGAGTTGAGCATTGGGGCCAGCTAATGATCGAAACCCTCAACCATGATTTCATAGGCATACTCGACAATAAGAGCAGCCGGTACGGTTTCTCAGGCAAATGCAACATAGATATAAACTGTCCGGTTGGTGAAAAGTGGCAAACACATAAACACTCGGTTGCAAGACTTATAACCGATGGCAATCAGCTTTGCAGCGGCATATTTGTCAACAACACCGGTAATGACGGCACTCCTTACCTGCTTACGGCAAACCACTGCGTAGGCGACAGCACGAATGCAGCAAGAACTGTTTTCCTGCTGGGTTATGAAAGCCCGTTCTGCAACGGTGGAGACGGTAAACTTGACAAGACCCTTTCGGGAGCGGCCCTGCTGGCTACCCAGGAGAACCTCGACTTTACACTTCTGAGGGTCGCGGAAGAACCACCACAATCATATTATGTATGGTATGCCGGATGGAACCGTACACAATCTGCACCCTCAAATACTGTTTCAATACATCATCCGGGCGGGGACGTCAAAAAAATTGCCATTGACCATGATGCCCCTGCTACGGCTACCTTCGGCAGCGGATATACACCTGACGGGCACTGGCATATTGAACAGTGGGACCTGGGTACCACCGAGGGAGGCTCTTCAGGCAGCCCGCTTTTCGACCATGACGGCTATTTAGTGGGACTGCTCACAGGTGGTGACGGCCGTTGCGGCGATGCGGTAAATGATTTTTACTGCAAATTCTCGCTGGCATGGGACAATTATGAGGGATCTGAAAACCAGCTGCAGCCATGGCTTGATCCTGAAGGCACAGGTGATATAGCCATTGGCGGGTATGACCCCTGGAGTGATAGCACACTTGCAGCAAGGTTTGCCGTCAGCACCGTTGAAATATGCCAGGGCGACAAGGTGGTTTTTACCGATTTCTCGACAGGCAACCCCGACTCATGGTACTGGGACTTTGGTACCGGGGCATCACCACGCACAGCAATTACCAGGGGCCCTCATTCAGTCAGTTACAGCCAGAGCGGTAAAAGGAACATATCACTTGCCATATCTTCAGAGGAGGGTTCTGATACCAGGCAGATACAGTTTGAACTTACAGTTAAAGCTACAGAAATACCTGTGTCATCATTTTTGTATAAACATGATGACCTGGTGGTTGAGTTTACCGATCTATCCGACCATGCAGTATCTTATTACTGGGAGTTTGGAGACGGGCGCATCAGTACCCTCAGTAACCCTGTACACAGTTACATTGCGGGAGGGCAATACAAGGTAAGCCAGGTGGTCAGAAACAGGGCGTGTTCTGATACCTCTCAGCAGGTTATTCTCCTGGAACCTAATCTGGTTTTGCCCGGAGATAGCCAGTCCAACCTGAAGATATACCCGGTTCCAGCGAACAGCTTTTTCATAATTGAGCCCGGATCAATATCTGATAACGATATTATTGCCTCGGTCTATACCTCCGGAGGTATGCTGCTGAAAAAAAGGGAATTCAAAGCGGGAACAGGCAGGATTGTGATCAATGTGGAGAACTGGCCGGCCGGAACCTATATTCTTAAGATATCATCAGGCAATGAACATTTCACTACGAAAATACCGGTAATCAGGTAATAACTATTTATCAACCTAAAGGTTAACATGACTGATTTAACAGCTTTGAAATATCCTGTGGCATTAACGCTCCGGGAAAATTTAATTCTTCTTCATAAATAACCTGATTACTGATTCAGAATTTTGATAAAAATATCTACAAATTAATGAGGCTACATCAGACCATTATCATAATATTTATTGCCTTTGCTGCAGCAGCCTGCGGCTGGGGCGGGAACCGTGAACAGGACCCCTCTGCCGGAAGAACAGCAAACAGTTACCACCGGAATACTGCCGGCACCGGGACCACCCTGCAATCGACAGTTGCCCGCGGATTTGATGTTACTGAACATGACGGCTACAGGGTTGTAAATGTCTATAATCCATGGCAGGGGGCACGCAACGAAAAGCTGAGCTATATACTGGCCGGAAGGGATGCGAAGCTACCTGGCGATCTGCCTCCCGGAAAAGTTATAAGAACCCCGGTACGGTCGGTCATATGCCTTTCAACAACACATATAGCCATGCTTGACGCAATTGGCGAAACGGAGTCGATATCGGCGGTTTCGGGTACGCGACTTGTATATAACAGCCGTCTCAGGCAAAGGATAGAAAGCGGTAAGGTACCCGACATAGGATATGATGCAAACCTGGACTATGAAAAGATTGTCGAAATTAATCCTGATGTCATCCTTGCATATAGCGTCGACGCCGGGTCTTCGGCCTGGCTCGACAGGTTGACGGATCTCGGACTGACAGTAGTTATGCTGGGTGAATACCTGGAAACAACACCCCTGGCACAGGCCGGATGGCTGAAGTTCGTAGCCCACCTGTTTGATAAACAGAAGAAAGCTTCCTGCATACTTGCAGAAACGGAAAAAGAGTACAAAAGGCTGGCTTCAAAAGCAGAAGATGCCGGATACAGGCCTGTAGTTATCAGCGGGCTCCCCTGGAGGAACAGCTGGTTCGTACCGGGAGGGAGGTCACATTTCGCATCCCTGGTAGCTGATGCCGGGGGCAGATACCTGTGGGACAGCAACAGGGGGCGCGAAAACTTCCCGGTTGATATAGAGAGCGTCATAAGCAGAGGCCGGGAAGCGGATTACTGGATAAATACAGGCACGGCCCGGTCAGCTGCAGATATTGTTGATACCGATCCAAGACTGAAGTCTCTCCCTCCTTTCATTATGAGCAACATTTACAACAACAACGCCCTCCTGAGTATTCACGGGGGCAACGATTACTGGGAATCGGGTATTGTAAGTCCACATATCATACTGAGCGACCTGATATCAATTTTGCATCCTTCACTAATGCCGGATCACGAGCTGGTCTACTACAGGAAACTCAAATAATAAAAGGCAAGGAAATGAAGTCACCTGACACCCGGTATAAAGACGGAATTCTGTTTGCTCTTTTATTTGCAATGGTGCTGTTTTTTTTCATAACCAGCATCGTTGCAGGCACGGTTAGTATACCCGTGGGTGAGATCATAAATATACTGGCAGGAGGAGAATCATCGAGACCCGACTGGGAGATAATTGTCAGGGAGCTCAGAGTGCCCAGGGCGGTTACTGCCCTGGCTGCCGGTGCGGGACTGTCGGTGAGCGGACTTCTTATGCAGACCGCGTTCCGCAATCCCCTTGCCGGCCCCTATGTACTGGGGATCAGTGCAGGCGCAAGCCTTGGGGTTGCAATTGTGGTTATGGGGGCTTCGATTATACCGGGATATATCATTACCGGGGGCGGCGACTGGCCGGCGGTGATAGCGGCATGGGCAGGATCAGGCGCCGTACTGGTACTTATCCTGCTGGTAAGTTTCCGGGTAAGGGATATCATGACCATACTGATACTCGGCATTATGTTCGGGAGTGCCACCGGTGCCCTGGTGAGCATAATGCAGTATTTCAGCACCGAAGCAATGCTGAAGTCCTTTTTGATATGGACAATGGGCAGCCTCGGAGGTGTGACGGGACAGCAACTTGCCATAATGGTGCCTGCTGTGGCCGTTGGATTGATCATTGCGATGGCAGCGGTCAAGATCCTGAACACCATGTTGCTGGGTGAGGACTATGCACGGAGCATGGGACTCAACATTACCCTGGCCCGGGGGGTAATATTTTTCAGCACTTCGCTGCTGGCAGGTACTATAACGGCTTTTTGCGGACCGATAGCCTTTGTGGGGATTGCTGTTCCGCACCTTGCACGTATGATGTTCCGGAACGCCGACCATGCGGTGCTTATGCCGGCAACGGCCCTCACCGGTGCGTCGGTCATGCTTGCATCCGATATAGCCTCAAGGCTGCCCGGCATGGAAGGAAGCCTGCCAATAAATTCAGTAACAGCGCTTCTTGGTATCCCGGTAGTGATATGGATAGTTATACGCAACCAGAAGTTAACAGGTATATTCTGAATATATGCAAAATAATACACCGGTACTGCATACTGAAAATCTTACTGTAGGTTATCCCGGCGATCGCGAAAGCGGTGGGCCGGTATTCAGCGATATAAATGTTGATGCCCGCAGTTCAGAGCTGGTGGCGCTTTTTGGACCAAACGGGATTGGCAAGAGCACACTGCTCCGCAGCCTTGTAAAGCTCCTGATCCCCCTTTCGGGGAAGATATATCTTTATGGCTCAAACATAAAGAACTATCCGGCAAACCGTATTGCCAAAATAGCAGGATTTGTATCGACCGAAACCGTTAGAATAAACAACCTCAGGGTTTACGACCTTGTTTCCCTTGGCCGTTATCCCCATACAGGATGGATGGGCAGGCTGAACAGCCATGATATCGAAAAGGTTGAAGAAGCGCTGGAAATGGTCGGGATTAGCGAACTAAAGAGCAAATATATAAACAGGCTGAGTGACGGAGAGAGACAAAGAGCAATGATTGCCCGTACCCTTGCCCAGGATACCCCTGTAATAGTTCTGGACGAGCCTACGGCTTATCTTGACCTGCCCAATAAATATGAAATAATCCACCTGCTACACAGACTGGCTGCTGAAAAAGGCAAAACTGTAATATTCTCAACTCATGACCTTGGCATAGCCATACAGGAAGCCTCGAAGATTTGGGTTATGCTGCACGGACAAATTTTTCAGGGTGCACCGGAAGACCTGATACTCGACGGCTCATTCGGCAGGATGTTCGAACATACCAACCTGCTCTTCAGTAAAGGCAAGGGGGAGTTCCGCATCAGGAGAGAGCCCGGTACCATCATCGGTCTGTACGGTCCGGCGCCGGAGAGGAGATGGACCAGGAATGCGCTCGAAAGAACCGGTTTTGGTGTTGCCGAAAATAAAACCTGTGATACAGTGGTAGAAGTGGTTAATACAGATGGAAACAGGTCGTGGATTATTAAACAAGGAGAAACAAATATAAGTTTTGCCAGTATTTACGAACTTTGCAGTTACCTAAAACCTTCAGGAGCGTAAAATCCTTATAAGCCTTTTGATCAAAGAAATCCAGTTAACTAGTTTATCGCTCTTATCAGAAGCCTGGCTGTGGCCGGGTTTGTTGCAAGCGGAATATTATGCACATCGCATATGCGCATGAGCATAGCAATATCGGGTTCATGGGGGTGCATACCAAGAGGGTCGCGAAAAAAGAAAACCATGCCTATTTCACCGTTTGCTACCATAGCCGCTATCTGGGCATCGCCGCCCCGCGGACCGGAAAGAACTCTGGAGACCTTCAGTCCCGCCTCCTCGGCATGAGAACCTGTAGTTCCGGTGGCAACAAGAGCAATCTTATCTTCTTTCAGAAGGCGAAGATGTTTCATCAGAAACGATACCATCTCCGCCTTTTTGCCATCATGTGCTATTATTGCTATCTTCATTCCCAAGTATAAAAACAGAAAACCAGGTGAACTTGCAAAGATAACAATTATAATAACACAACTTCTCCGGCACCGGGCATTGCATAAAAAATCACGCCCTGATCTTTCCGGGTTAGCCAGGTTCCAAAGTATCCTGTCATCTTCTGATCAGGAGCCAGGCGTCATGAAACTGGGGATAGGACCTGCGTATTTCCATTACCCTCTGCCTGGCTTCTGCCTCCCTGGTGAAAGAAGCAACCGAAACCCGGTTAAAGCCTGTTTCAGATAGCAGGATCACAGGGGTGAAACCCTCTTTCTCGAGCGTGGACTTGAACCTGGTAGCATTCTCATTTACCCTGAAACTTCCTAAAATTACGAAGTAACGGTTAACATCATGACTTACCCTGTCCTCCTCCCTTTCAAAATCAAATCTCTCTTCGATCACAGGAATTTCGGGTTCAGGCTCCGGCTCAGGCTCCGGTTCAGGGTCTGCCACAACCGGAGGGGGTGACGGAGGAGGCGGGGGTGCTATCGGGGCCATCTGCCTCCCTGACCTGCACGCCATCGTCACAGTCGCAAAAACCATTATCAATAAAAGGATTCTCATGAGTTGGGTTAAGATTAGGTTTATACAGGTTTTGACTTCAATTCATTCAGTGCAATAACTGCCATGGCACTGGCCGATTTGAAGATGCTGGCACTGAGCCGGACTTCAGTGGATGGTTAACG
>SLRB01000058.1 GCA_007131165.1 Bacteroidales bacterium
CTTTTTTCACTGTGTATTGGTTATCCCCGTAATTTGTTCTCCAATTGTTCGTTTTTTTATACATAAAAACATAACATTAGTCACAAATTATCTGTTGTTAATGTAATATATTTGTTAGGAATCATAGTTTTGCATGATTTTTGTATGGATGTCACAATTTTTTATTTGTTAATTTGATGGAAATGGGAATAAATTCGGAAATATCCTTGATTGAGAGCCTGAAGACAAATTTCGGCTTCTCCGCCTTCAAAGGCACTCAGGAAGATATTATCCGGAACGTGATGGAGGGGAATGATACTTTTGTGCTGATGCCTACAGGTGGTGGCAAATCTTTATGCTATCAGCTCCCTGCTTTATTGCTGGAAGGTACGGCAATAATTATTTCACCGCTTATAGCGCTGATGAAGAATCAGGTGGATGCGATCAGGGCATTCAGTGCAGATGACGGCGTTGCACATTTTATGAATTCGTCGCTCACCAAGGCCGCAATACAAAAGGTTAAGGAAGATCTCCTTTCAGGCAAGACCAGGATGCTTTACGTTGCCCCGGAATCGCTTACCAAAGCTGAAAATGTGGAGTTCCTCAGACAGGTCAGGGTTTCTTTCTATGCTATCGACGAGGCACATTGTATTTCTGAATGGGGGCATGATTTTCGTCCGGAATACAGGCGCATAAGGGCTATTATCAATGAGGTGGGCGTTGCGCCCATAATTGCACTTACTGCCACTGCCACACCCAAGGTTCAGCATGATATACAAAAAAACCTTGGAATGCTTGACGCAAAGGTGTTCAAATCGTCATTCAACAGGCCGAACCTTTATTATGAGATAAGGCCTAAAGTACAGGCAGCAAAGGAGATTATCAAATTCATAAAGAACAATTCAGGGAAATCTGGGATCATATACTGCCTCAGCCGTAAAAAGGTTGAAGAACTGGCACAGACCCTTGTAATAAATGGTATCAGAGCCCTTCCTTATCATGCCGGCATGGATTCTGCCACTCGCAGTGCCAACCAGGACAGTTTCCTTATGGAGGAGGCAGATGTAATAGTGGCGACTATCGCTTTCGGCATGGGGATAGATAAACCTGATGTAAGGTTCGTTATTCATTATGACATACCCAAGAGCCTTGAGGGCTATTACCAGGAGACCGGGCGTGCAGGCCGTGACGGCGGCGAAGGAAAGTGTATTACTTTCTATCGATACAAGGATATCCAGAAGCTGGAAAAGTTTATGCAGAACAAGCATATTGCCGAACAGGAGATTGGCAAACAGCTTCTGCTTGAAACCGTTGCATACGCTGAGAGCGCTGTTTGCAGGCGCAAACATCTTTTGCATTACTTCGGCGAAGAGTACCATGATGATAACTGCGAGAATTGTGACAACTGCAACCATCCCAAAAAGAAATTTGAGGGCAAGGAGGATATATTGCTTGTTTTGCATACAGTACTGGCCGTGAAAGAAAAATTCAAGGCCGAACATATTGCCGATATTATTACCGGAAAAAAAACCCAGGCCGTTCAGACATACGGGCACAATGAACTCGAAGTTTTTGGCAGGGGAGCTGAAAAGCAAGATAAGTACTGGCTGGCAGTCATCCGGCAGGCAATGATATCCAGGCTGATTGTTAAAGAGATCGAAAATTACGGGCTTCTGAGGCTAAGTGAGGAAGGGCATGAATTTATCGCAAAACCAACTTCATTCATGCTGATAGAGGAGCAGGAATATGACTATAATGATCCAGCCGATTCCAACGGCTCAGACGGAGGCAAGACCAGTACGGTTGACCTTGAGCTGCTTGCAGTTCTCAAGGATCTGCGGAAAAAAGTATCAAAGAAGCATAACCTTCCTCCCTTTGTAATCTTCCAGGATCCTTCACTTGAGGATATGGCTCTGCAATACCCCGTAAGTATAGAGGAAATGCAGAACATTGCGGGTGTTGGGACCGGCAAGGCCAAAAAGTATGGTAAAGAGTTTGCCGATGTTATTAAGGCATATGTTGATGAGAAGGAGATCATTCGTCCCCAGGACATGATCGTTAAGTCGGTAGTTAACAAGTCGGGAGTCAAGGTGTCAATAATCCAGTCCATCGACCGTAAAATGAGCCTTGACGACATTGCGGCTGCCAAGAAGTTGGAAATGTACGAGCTTCTAACTGAAATTGAGGCTATTGTTAATTCAGGCACCAAACTAAACCTTGATTACTACATAGATGGAATAATCGATGAAGAAAGGCAGTCTGAAGTCTATGAATATTTCAGGGAGGAAGCCGAAACCGAATCGATCGAGGAGGCTCTTGCCGAGCTTGGCGAAGATGATTATTCAGAAGAGGATATCCGCCTTATGAGGATCAAGTTTATCTCCGAACTCGGAAATTGACATACCTGGCAGTTTTTTGCCTGAAACGCCCATGAACCGGGATGCAGAATGAAACAGAATTCATGCACCCCGGTTTTTTTAATAATATTCCGGTAATTTAGCTTTAATACAATTATCTTGTAATATTTTTGATTATTGGCCATCTGCTTTTATTAGCAATTTGCTATTTTTTAGATACCATGTAATATTTTTGCAGGGTGGTCGTCTTTCTTTAATAATTAACTGTCTGGGGGGGCATTTTTTGCATTATCCTGGAACAGGGTTTATATTTTTCCAGTCCGGGGCAAATAATTTTATATGGAAAAAATTCTTGAAATACGCCGTCTGACACGTCACTACGGTAAAATAAAAGCTGTCCACAACCTTGATATGGATGTGGGGCGGGGCCAGGTTTTCGGCATACTCGGTCCTAACGGAAGCGGCAAAACAACTACATTGTCAATTATTATGGGGGTGGTACACCAGCAATCGGGAAGCTATTCCTGGTTTGGCAACAGCACTGGTACAAGGTGGAAAAAAAGAGTCGGCAGCCTTATTGAGGTTCCAAATTTCTATCCCTATCTAAGCCTTGTTCAGAACCTCCGGATCGCGGCGGCCATAAAAGAGGTGCCGGCTGGCGATATCGGCCGGGTACTTGAAATTGCCGGACTGGCAGAACGGAAAAACTCTGCGTACCGCACCCTTTCACTCGGAATGAAGCAACGGTTGGCCGTGGCCGTTGTTCTTCTGGGCGATCCCGAGGTGATGGTGCTTGATGAACCAACGAACGGACTTGATCCTGAAGGTATAGCCGAAGTAAGGGAGATTATTGCCGGTGAGGCGGAAAAGGGTAAAACGGTTATTCTTGCAAGCCATATTTTAGGGGAGGTTGAAAAGGTCTGCTCTCATGTTGCGGTACTTAAAAAAGGAGAACTCCTCGCGTCAGGAAGGGTTGAAGAGCTCCTTGGTTCTGACAGGTTATTCATGATATCGTCGCCTGAAACCGGCCCCCTGGAAGAGCTGCTCGTTAGGTCGGGAATGATAAAAAACATCGAAAAGAACGGCGATGACCTGTTAATAACATGTGAGGCTTCGGTATCTGCATCTGATATCAACAGGTTTGCCTTTAACCATGATATAGTACTCAACAAATTGCTGCCCGTCAAGAAAAGCCTGGAATCCCATTTCCTTGAGCTTGTCAGGTAGGGCGCACAGTAACAGGAATAATACTTTAAACCTGAATTAAGATGAGCAAACTGATAAGAATTGAGCTGATAAAGCTTCTTAATTATACATCCTTTAAGATTATCCTCGGGCTCCACCTGTTGCTTTTTTTGCTGGTTGTGTTTGTCTCCTCACAAATTGACATTACCGTCCCCGGATTTGACACAACCAACCTCTTCCGCTTTCCTCACATCTGGAGCTATTTTACCTGGATTGCCAGCTGGTTCAACCTGTTGCTTGCCATTCTTGTTATAATGGTGGCCGGTAATGAGTTTTCATACAAGACGTTCAGGCAGCATGTCATTGACGGCCTTTCGAGGGCAGAGTTACTTGGGGGCAAGCTCATTGTGATATTGATGATAGCACTTTACGCATTCCTGCTTGTACTTTTAAGCGGTTTTGTTTACGGTATAATTTTTACTTCCGGAGTCTCCCCAGGCGACATTATCAGTGGAATGCATATACTGTTCGTATATTTCCTGCAAACGATTGCATTTATGGTAACCGGCTTGCTCATCGTATTGCTTTTACGCAACAATGCACTGTCAATAATAATATTCATTCTTTTAAGGTTTCCTGTGGAGCCGGTAATAAGAAGTTTCTTCCCACATTATATGCGGCCTTTCTTTCCGATGAAGTCAATCGGGTCGCTTACACCCATACCTGAGTTCCTGAGTATAGCTTCGGATACTTCATTTGAGACTGCTGATGGGGCAAATGCACTTACGCTAAGCGAAATGGGACTTGTCGCACAGACACTTCCACTTTGGGGAGAGGTTTTGCTTGCTTCAGCGTACACTCTGCTTTTCGGCGGACTTGCCTTGCTTATAATTAAAAGGCGAAACCTCTGAGAACAGGCGTCTTCCCCGTGATACCCGGCGTTGCCCTTCGGGCTCACCAGGTACCGGATTTCTCTGTTTGTGTTGCCGGAATATCCGGCTTCGCTGGTTGATTGTCTGTTTTGACACAGGGAATCAATAATGATTTTGTACCGGGCAATTTTTGCGGAATGTTTTTTTGGCAGGGTCATCCTCTTTTTATAGTTTTGTTCGTGTACAAAATATTATTTTGTAACCAGCAGACTTACAGGCTTCTGCAGGCCAAGCGGATTAGCGGGGGAGTATGATCTCCGTATATAAGACACAAAACTATTTCATATGCACTGGATTGATATCGTTGTTTTTGTTCTTTATATTTTCCTGGTACTTGGTGTAGGATTTTACTTTCTGCTGAAGAACCGCGACGCCGACGATTACTATGTGGGCAGCCGGAAGATGGGCAGTGTCCATGTCGGATTGTCTGTTGTTGCAACTGATGTTGGGGGCGGCTTTTCAATAGGGCTTGGGGGACTTGGGTTTATTATGGGGATGGCAGGTTCGTGGATGCTTTTCACCGGGCTTATAGGTGCATGGCTCAGCGCAGTTGTGCTGATACCCAAAGTCCATCCGCTTGGACGGGAAAAAAAACTTTTCACCTTTCCGCAGATATTTGCCCATTTCTATAGTCCCCGGGTAGCAATGATGGCAGGCGTCATTTCTGCCATTGGATACCTTGGCTTCACAAGTTCTCAGATTCTTGCGGGAGCCAAGCTTGCATCTTCTACTTTCATAAACCTCGATATGAATACAGCACTTATCGTAATGGGTGTGATTGCGGTAGTTTATACCGTTGTCGGGGGGATAAAAGCTGTGATCTATACCGACACATTCCAGTGGATCATTCTCATGGGGGGACTCATTTTTATTGGAATTCCATCAGGGTATATTGCGATAGGGGGGATGGAAGCTATAAGGGAGACTCTCGGGCCAGAGTTCCTGTCATTCACAAATGTGCCATGGCAGACAATAGTTAACTGGGTTGTAACGATTTTGCCAATATGGTTCGTAGGTATGACCCTTTATCAGCGCATATATTCGACCAGGGGGGTAAAAGAGGCCAGACGTGCCTGGTTCATTGCAGGGATATTTGAATGGCCCCTGATGGCGATGATGGGCGTGATACTCGGGCTGTTTGCCCGGGTAGCGTTTGAAAACGGCATGTTTGGATATATAGGCTTTATGGCCGGTGAAAACCTTGACCCTGAAATGGGTTTGCCGCTGCTGTTGCGCACGGTGTTGCCGGTCGGTCTTATGGGACTGATGATGTCTGCCTATTTTTCGGCTATAATGTCGACAGCAGACAGCTGCATGATGGCTGCCTCCGGAAACGTACTGACCGACATCCTTTCAAAAATATTCAATATAGAAGGTAACGAAAAACGCATGCTGAGACTTTCTCAGCTTTTGACCCTTATTATCGGCGCTCTTGCCCTGTTGCTTGCCGCCTCTATGGAGAACGTACTCGAGCTGATGCTCTACTCCTATGCATTTATGGTATCGGGATTGCTTGTTCCCGTTATAGGGGCATTTTTCTTCAAAAAGCGCACACCACAGGCAGCTTTCTGGTCGATGCTGCTGGGTGGCGGTACAACACTTATTCTTACGGCCACGGGTATTCCGCTCCCTTTCAGGCTTGACCCGAATATTTTTGGTATTACGGTGTCGGCAGTCACATTCCTGCTGCTTACGAGGTTTGGCCCTGGCAGTGATAATGCCTGACCGGAAAGAATTATGGGGCAAAAAAAACCGCCCCGCAGAAAAGCAGGGCGGTGTAAAACTGATGTTTGCCAATTTAGCTCAGGACTTCCGTATCAGTCAATGCTGAACACAGCGTCGTCAAGGCCCTGGTTAATTTCTACCGATTTAACCTCCAGATCGAAAACCTGTGGCCCGGCCTGCTGCCTCATCATAAATGGGAATAATAACCCGCCGACCTCACGGTAATCAGTGTAATCGGTTGTCTGGGTCATTGGCCCCATCGGGGTGTCCTGCGATATCAGGGTCCTTAGCTTGAGTCCGGTGTCGACATCAAAAAACTCGGTAATGGTAACGTCCTGGGGACTTGTAATATTGACCTTGTAGGCCTGTTTCCCTTCCACAGTCTCTACACCGTCAAGGGTCAGGGTGTAACCTTTCTCCTGGTAAGTAAGCTCGGGGTTAATGGCAGCCTGTGCCTTCATCTGGTCAAGCATTTCTCCCTCCATCTCCATGGTTCCCTGCATACCTCGCATCATGCCCCGTTCGCCGTCAAATATCTGTTCCTGCATTACATTTCCCCCCATAGTCATGACCGACCTGATCTTATTTGGTGCTTTCTGCTGTGTTTTCATTTCTATAACCATGCCCTGAACAGATGCACTCATTTCAATGGTTATGTCGTCAATGTTATTCATTGCATCCTCACCACCGATAGCATTAACGTAGTTCCTGACAATTTCGGCTGCGGTAAGACCGGCAGGAATTTCAAAATCGCTCTCCTCAATTATCCGGCCAAAGGCATCGTAAAATTCAACCTCTCCGGTGTAACTGAATTTTTCGAGAGTTTCGGCAACGTCATTCTTATTACCACCCACTATTATGTAGCTGTTATTGGGGCGTAAGTATTTGTTTGCCATATCTCTGACATCGGTGGCCGTTACTGCGGCAAGTCTTTCAAGATATGTTGCATAATAATCGGAGGGGAGTCCGTACCTTTCAATATTGAGTGCGAAGTTCGCTATGGTACGGGGACTTTCAAGGGAGCGGGCGAAGCTGCCGTTCATGAAATTCTTTACCAAATCAAGGCTCTCCTGGTCAACAGGCTCGTTCACCATTCTCTCCATCTCGTAAAGTATTTCGCTAATGGTACTGTCGGTAACCGAGTTGCGCACTTCGGTCCGGGCATTGAACCTGCTGGCAAGCCTGTCAGTTGAAAGGCTGGACCTTGCACCGTATGTATATCCCTTATCTTCTCTGAGGTTCTGCATGAGCCTGCCGCTGAACACACCTCCTCCAAGGATATTGTTCATCACGCTTGCCTTTATGGCATCGGGGTCGCCCGGCCTGAGTTGCACAGGGTGGGTTACAGATACAACCGATTGCACCGCCCCTGTGCGATCGGCCATGGCAACTCTGTTACCAGCCGGCGTTTCGGGAGTTTCATAGGTGTGGCGGGGCACTTCGGCCTGCTGCCAGCCGCTGAAATAGGCCTCCATCAGGTTTCTTGCCTCTTCCAGGCGGATGTCGCCTACAATTACCATGTATGCCACATTTGGCCTGAAGTAGGTGTTGTAATAGTCTGTAAGCATGTCCCTGGTAATGTTCTTAAGGGTTTCCTCAGTGGTCACTTCCCCGTAAGGGTGATTATTTCCGTAAACAAGGGCAGTTGACATGTTGCTGACCATGGCTCCTGCATCTGTCCTTACGGTTGCCTGGGCCGTTATTGCCTGCGATCGTTCCCTCTCCAGCTCATCTTCGGGAAATACCGGGTTCAGAAGAATATCAGACATCAGCTCAAGCAGGGTTTCGGTGTGGCGTGAAAGCGAAGAGCCGAACATGCCTGTAGAAAATGTACTCAATGAGGCGCCGATGAAATCAATCGCCTCGTCGATCTCAGGTTTTGTGCGGTTTGTTGTACCTGCCCTCATCAATGATCCGGCCATACTCACATAGCCCTTGGCATCATTCTCCATTACCGGGTCGATGTCGAGGGTAAGCTGGAAAGATACCACTGGTATCTTGTCATTTTCAACAACTATTACCTTAAGGCCGTTATCAAGGCTGAACTTTTCGTAATCGCCTATCTGTATTACCGGGGCGGGCCCGGGTTCCGGGGCCCTGGTCCTGTCAACCTGTGCACTGAGGGGTATCAGGCAGAATGCCAGGAGAAGTATTATTGTTATCCGCTTCATGTGTTAATATTTTGTTTTTTCGGTTTAATTTTTTTTCTGCCGGTCTGCCCGGCGCATAGTAACGGTTATGAGACTGTTGCGCCATGCTCGCGGTTAAAAATTTAGTCTTGTTCAGGCAGGTAGTACAATACCACCCTGTTTTCTTTGGTGAAATACCTCTGTGCCGCGGCAAGTATGTCTTCGCGTGTTACTTCCATGTAGCGTTCAATTTCGGTATTTATCCTGTTTGCATCCCCCAGTATGGTATGGTAAGTGGCAAGGCTGTTTGCCCTGGCTGCCATGGTGGTGTTTGAGTTTACAAACTGGCTTTCAATCTGGTTCCTGAGCTTATCCATCTCAAATTCGGTTATCAGCTCGGTCCTGACTTTTTCAAGCTCGGCATCTATTGCATCCTCAAGCACTTTGGGATCGGTGCCCATATTGGGGAAGGCAAGGATCAATGACAATCCGGGATCTTCAAGAGCAAGTGACTGGGCTGAAACCTGAAGTGCAACGCGTTGCTGGTCCACCAGCCTTTGATGCAGCCTCGAGCTTTGTCCCCGCGAAAGCAACGTGGCCACCATATCGACAGCATAAAAATCTTCTGTGCCCCTTGCTGGTATATTGTAGGCCTGCAATACAAGCGGAAGCTGTATGTTATCAAAAACTGTATCCCGGATTTCCCTGTTGCGTGCAGGTTCTGCTACATCCGGCCTGAAGATGTCGTGGTCTCCTTTCGGTATCTCGCCAAAATATGCTTCAACCAGCCTTTTTGTCTCATCAATGTCAATGTCGCCTGCTATAACAAGAACGGCATTATTAGGGACATAGAACATTTCATGGAACGCTTCGAATTCATGATCTTCGGCATCCCTTATATGGTTCTCGTCACCAATCGGGGCCCATCTGTATGGGTGTTCTGAAAACGCTCTTTTCAAGGTTTCCAGCAGAATTGTGCCATATGGGCGGTTGTCATACATCTGCTTCTTCTCCTCTATCACGACATCCTTCTGTGTTGCAATCCCAACAGAGTCGACCACGGCATGCATAAGCCTTTCCGACTCAAGCCACAGGCCAAGCTCAAGCTGGTTCGACGGAAGCAGTACATAGTAGTTGGTTACATCATTGCTTGTATAGGCGTTAAGTGAGCCGCCCGCTCGTTCAACATACTCGGTAAACTCTCCCCGGGGAATATGCTTTGTCCCCTCGAACATCAGATGCTCAAAGAAGTGTGCGAACCCGGTACGTTCAGGGTTCTCATTTTTAGAGCCAACATGGTACATAATGTTGGTTACCACGATTGGTGTGGAGTTGTCCTGGTGCAGGATCACGTGCAGACCGTTGTCAAGCTTGTACTCGACGAAATCGATCTGTACTGCCTGGCCCATGCCCAGCGATAAACTCGCAAGCCATAACAGGCAGGCTGTCAATAGTCTTCTCATCATTTTTTCTGTTTTTCTTGGTAATTTAGTTATGTTGAGTTTAGATTTTAATATTAAAGGTA